>JAZBOU010000074.1:0-48069 GCA_036351275.1 Bacteroidales bacterium | reverse complement strand
TATAAACTTTGACAAACCCGATGCTAAACAATTGATAGCATATATAAATACTTCTACCAAGGATGATGAAGCCAGGATACTGATCCTGGATGCTGTCCTGAGTGAAACTGATTACTATAAGATGGCAGACCTGGACGAGATCCAATGCTTTGATGGCAAAATACCCCAAACTGATATTTTCCATATCCTTAGCAGGTACAACATTACATTGAATGATTTCGGAATTGACTTTGACCCTGTTGACCAGGCATACAAAGGCTATGATCCGGCACTGGATCCCTCCGTGATCAATCCTACCAGGGATAAAGACTTATTAGAACGATACAAGGACTATAGCCCCAGGTTTATCCTGGACCCACTGATCTTTATGGGAGGATTTAATATCATAGGAGCAGAGAGAGGGACGGGTAAAACCCGCATGTGTCTTGCCCTGGCATATCACATGATCTTTGAGAGAGACGAATTCCTTGGATGCCCCATCAACGTTCATGGAGACGTTCTGTACATAAACATGGAGATACCCGAATGCGATTTCAAGTTCTTCCTGGAGCCAATAAAGGATCCTTTTCTCCGGGAAGGTCCGGAAACACATACACTCTATACTTTAAATACCCTGGAAGATGCCAGGCTTAGCCTGGATGATATCGACAATCAAATAGCCCGGATAAGGCCAAAATTGCTCATCATTGACAGCTTCAAGATGTTCACGAGTTTCCTGAAGCGAAATGAACTGCATGCCGATCTGAATAATGAGTCGGTCCTGGATATCTTTACGATCATTAAAGAATGGCGTAAAAGGTATGGAGTTACGGTGCTTTTAACCAATCACACTAACAAGGGCACAAGCGGACAGAACGGCCATTCTGACCTCCTGTACGGCCCTGGAGCTTTATTCGACTATGCTGACCAGATATTCCTACTCCGGAAGGCTAGCGAAGCGGGCCAGAGGCTCGTAATCCTCACTAAAAGCCGGTACAAGGAGGAGGGATCTTTTGGAGTAAACCTTATTGCCATAAACAACAACGAGGATAAAACCGAGATCACATTTGACCTGCTAGAAGAAAACGTAAATGAGAGCGACCATGTTTTTAAAGGATCCAATGGCAGGGATTATCCCCCTGAAATGATACTGAATGCACAGGAACGCTACAGGAACGGAGAGTCGACCAGGGAGATTGCAAAAGCCCTGGGGGTGCATCACTCTTCAGTGGCCAGATGGGTTAAGAGGGCAGAAAATGTAATGGATCCCTTTTAAAAGCCCGGAAACCCTGGAGGTGTCGCATTGTCGCATGTGTCGCATATATTTTGTGCGACAGATGCGACATTGTTTTTATGAAGTGAATATTTTTAATTGAGCCCAGCTAATGATATTCATTTTATATGATCTCTATTTCGTGCACATTTTGGTCAACTATTATTCTTCCAGCAACTCCGGGTGTTGGATGATCATATATTCGTACATGAATCTTATATTTCCCTTTCGGCCAATCTTTTGTTGAGTGACTATATTCTTTACTTATGTCAACGGAACCATTAAGTATCCCTGGATCAGTCTTACTTCCGCGAGGTAGGGTTTCTCGATCAACATTCCAACGAGAGAAAGTCGAACCTATGTGTTTTACGTAATTATCGAAAAAACCATGTTTCAATACACCCTTAAAATGAACTTTGGTTGTGTACATTTCTCCTGCTTGTATTTTCAATGGAGTGATGGTAGAACTTAACATGGTATTGTCGTTCGGCTGAACGGAGTATTGCTTAACATGATTTAATAATTCAAGATAGGCTTTTCTAAATGCCCAGGATTCTTTTCTTTTATTCTTTGGATCAGAGTGATAATTGAACGGGCAGTCGACCTGTGGATTGATAAATCCTTTTAATTTTTTAAATACATTATCTGCGATGATTGGTATTATTCTTTTATCCTTTGCAAAAGCGTATCCTATTTCTTGATTAACCCATTGGTTTCCGATAGAATTGTTTGTAAGGATAGGTACTAGTATATCGCAATTATTTATTCCGAAAATAACTTTTTCAGAAAGCACTTCTAAGGGTTTCTTTTGATCTGCAATTACTAACGCTTCTATGTTAGAGCTGTCTTTATCTATAGCCACTTTTAGTGCATTCATTTTAGATTTATCTAAATCCGAATATGAAATAAATATCTTTTTCATACATTGAATTTAAAAGTTTGTAACATGGAATCCTGGGTATTAATTCTTACTGTGAGATCTTCAGGCCCTGAATACAATATTAGGAACCTTCATGAAGTCGCATTCTCACATTTTTATTGGTTAATGGAACTAATGTACTGGAAAAATTAGAGTTAAGCAAATGTTTTCTACGGATCAACACAAACATTTTAGAGTTTACGCTGTAATTGAATTGCATTAAAGTGTATAGATATAACTGTCGATGCTTAGAGGATAAATGATAAAAAATTTGTTTAACCTATATTTTACCCGGAGGGAATAAAAAAAGCCCCGCTGTCTTCACTACGGAGCTTTCTGATTAAGCTTGCCTGTCTTGATAGACAGGACTTTGTGGTTTAACCCAAAAACCAGTGGGAGTTACTGGATTCGAACCAGTGACCCCCTGCTTGTAAGGCAGGTGCTCTGAACCAACTGAGCTAAACTCCCTAATATACGGTGCTCTGAACCAATCCCGAAAAACAAAAAACTTCGAAGAAGTTTTGTAAGTTTTTCGAGGATCCACGATAAAAGAGCAAATCGAAGATTTGCATTTTATCGGGACTGAGCTAAACTCCCAAAAAAGAACGTTTCCCTTGGCCACCTGCGCCATGGCTTCGGCACCTAAAAGGACGGCAAAAATAATATGTTTATTTCACACCGCAAAATTATTCCTTAAAAATATTCGTGGACCTGAACGGGGACGAGATGATTGTGAAATGAATGATGATATCCCTGCCTGCGGCAGGCAGGCTATTGATTAATGATTAGTGAAGATTGGTATTGAAGAAATCTGGATTCAGATCGGTCGAACCTCTTAACTACCATTCTTCAATAATCATTAGGATCTAATCACTAATCATTCAAGTACAGGATCTAATCATTCAAAGCCCCGGGTGTTAGTTGCTAAGTGTTGGGTGGATATTGTACATATGCTTGCTGCGTACTGCCTATCCCGAAAAACCAGAAATCTTCGATTTCATTGTTTTTCGAGGATCCTCGAAAAAAGAGCAAATCAAAGATTTGCATTTTTTCGGGACTGCCTACTGCCTCTTACTGTCAACGGTCAACTGAGAACTGTCAACTTTCTCGTCCTGATACATGGGGCTTAAGCTAAATCTATCCGGATGCCTCGGATGCTTGTCGCGGTAAAAATCCTGTATCTTCTTAAGATCTGCTTCATAATCGCCTGTAGGATAGAGCGTCATGCCGTAACCGACCTTCCTGTTGCGGTAATCCAGGTACACACAGCCAATTGGCACTTCGGCCTTCATGGCAATGGTATAAAAGCCCCTTTTCCATGATCTTACCAGCTTTCGGGTGCCCTCGGGAGTCACCATGAGGTAAAAGCTGTCGTTATCTCTAAAATGTTTTGCCACCTCCTCCACAATGCGCTGGCTCTTGCCCCTGTCAACGGGGATACCGCCGGCTTTCTTTACCAGCCAGCCCAGCGGGCCCTTGAAGGCTTCTTTCTTGATCAAAAACCGGGTCTTCATCCCCAGTATGGTAGCCCCGAACCTGCCATACACAAAGTCGAAATTGCTGGTATGCGGCGCGGCCAGCAAGACGCATTTCTTCAGGTCGGGAGGAGGTGTCTGCTCGATCTTCCATCCCGAAAGCCAGAAATAGAACTTTGCAAAAAGCTGTAAGAGGAAAAACATAGTATACAAATATCTTAAAATGAGTGATGATATCCTAATGATAAGATATTAGTGATGATTGGTATTGTAGAATTGGCTTCGCCGAGCCCCGCTTCGCTCCGGTTATGAGTTCAGATCAGTCGAATTTCTGCATTACCATTCTTCAATAATCATTTGGATCTAATCACTAATCATTCAAAAGGAAAGATATACTGGTAAATAAGTGCCTGTCACCTGGTTGAGGGCTTATAATTGAAGTGGATATGTTTTAAGTCCTAAATTCCGGTTTCCGGTCTCCTGTCTCCGGTCTCCGGTAGCCGGAAGCCGTTAGCCGTTAGCCCTTACTTGTAATAAGCACAATCTTATTATATCTTTGTAAGTACAATATTGCCGAATACTTAACCTAATTCATCATACCATGAAAAAATATTTCTTATTCCTGTTTGCATTCCTGGCTGTTGCAGCCTTGCATGCACAGGAACAAAACTTCAATGCGGAGGCGGATGTACCGCTGATGCCGAATGCGATCTACGGCAAACTTGACAATGGCCTGACCTATTACATCCTCGAAAACGAAATGCCCGAGAACAGGGCGGAATTCTACCTTGTGGTGAACGCCGGTGCCATCCTCGAAGATGAATCACAGAACGGCCTGGCGCATTTTTGCGAGCATATGTGTTTTAACGGAACGGAGAACTTCGAAAAACACGACATCATACAGTACCTGCAGTCGATAGGGATGAAGTTCGGGCCCGAGATCAATGCCTTTACCTCGCACGATAACACCACCTACATGCTGCAAAAGGTTCCGCTGGAAGATCCTGCCAATGTGGATACTGCCTTAATGATCCTCTACGACTGGGCGAACAATGTGAGCTTTGAAGGGGAGGAGATCGACAAGGAGAGAGGCGTGATCCACGAGGAATGGCGCACCGGCCGCTCGGCCATGTTCCGCCTGATGAATAAATCGCAGAAAGTCTTGTTCAAAGGCTCCAAGTATGCCACCCATGACGTGATCGGCGACATTGAGATCATCGATAATGCTCCCTACGAAGAGTTTAGGCGCTACTACCGCGACTGGTACCGCCCCGACCTGCAGGCCATCATTGCGGTGGGAGACTTTGATGGTGCTGCCATGGAAGCGCAGATCAAAGACGTGTTCGGTAAAGCACCCAAACGGGAAAATCCAAGGTTTCGGGAAGAGTTCCCGGTACCGGATCACCAGGAAACCTATGTGACCATTAACACCGATCCCGAAGCCCAGTATAACTTTATCCAGATCTACTGGAAACACGACCCTCCAACCAAAAAAGACATGGGATACCTGCGCAGCGGCATGGTCGAACAGATCTATGCCGGTATGCTGAACGCGCGTTTACAGGAACTTACCATTAAAGAAGACCCTCCTTTCATGTTCGGGGTATCCATGTATTCCAGTATGACACGCACCAAGGATGCCTATATGGCTTTCGCTGTTTCTTCGAACGAGAAGATCAAAAAGGCTCTTGAAGCTTTGCTGGTTGAAAACGAACGTGTAAAACTTCATGGGTTTACCGCTACTGAACTGGAAAGGGCCAAGGACGATTACCTGAGCCAGCTTGAAAGCCGCTACAAAGAAAAAGACAAACAGGAGTCGTCGGAATATGTATGGGAATTCTCCAGCCATTTTCTAGAAGGGGAGCCGGCACCCGGGATCGAATATTTATATGAGTATGCTCAAATGGCTGTACCCGGGATAAGCCTGGAAGAATTGAATAACCTGGCAAAGACCTGGATCAGTGACGAGAACAGGGTGATCGCTATTGCCGGACCGGAATCATCCAGGGAGTTCATGCCCACGACGGAAGAAGTGCTGGCCACTGTGGCAGCTATCAGTGATAAGGATATTCCTGCTTATGTTGACAAGGTGTCCGATGCTCCGCTTGTAGCTGATATTCCTGCCCCGGGCGAAATAGAGAAGAAGAAAAAAGACAAGAAGCTGGAGACGGAGACCTGGCAATTGTCGAACGGGATAGAAATTGTGTTTAAACCGACGGATTTCAAGGATGACGAGATCCTGATGAGCGCCTACAGTTTTGGTGGCACCAGCGTCTACGGCCTCGACGACCTCATGTCAGCGCAGAATTGCACCGATGTCGTAGCACGGAGCGGCCTGGCAGGTTTTGATGAAACGGAGCTCCAGAAGAAGCTGGCCGGAAAGGTTGTGAACGTTTATCCATACGTTGGCGGTGTTTCGGAAGGCTTCAACGGCAGCTGCACACCAGAAGATTTCGAAACCATGATGAAGCTGGTATACCTGTATTTTACCCAGCCTCGCAAGGATGAAACAGCCTTTAATGCCTACATGGATTTCATGGAAGGGATCCTTTCCAACAAGCAGAATGATCCCGCATCTGCTTTCCAGGATACCATCCTGGTTACCATGGCCAACTATAATCCGAGGGTTCGGCCTATGACAACGGAACTTCTTGACGAGATCAGCTTTAAAAAACTGCACTATATCTACAATGAGCGTTTTGGTGACCCGGGCAGTTTCACCTTTTTCTTCGTGGGCAATATAGAACCGGCAGAAGTGGAAAATTTGATCCTGACCTATCTCGGAGGACTGCCGGTGGTCAAGCGCAATGAAAGCTGGAAAGACAACGGCGTGCGTCCCCCGGCCGGGAATATCCAGAAGAAAGTGATCCGGGATATGGAAATACCCAAGGGGACAGTCAGCATAAACTTCGTGAATGTATATGACAATGACAATGCAATGGAACGCATGGAACTGGCCACATTATGCGATATACTCAGCGTTCGTTACACGGAATCCATCAGGGAGGAACAGGGAGGCACTTATGGCGTGCGTGTTTACGACAGACAGTATAAATATCCCTGGGAACATTATGAGGTGCGGATCAGCTTTGATTGTGCTCCTGAAAATGTGGATAAGCTTAAAGCCATCGTTTATGAAGAGATCAATAAGCTGAAAGCCGAAGGGCCTCTTCAGAAAGACCTGAAAGGCGTGAAAGAAAACCTGCTGAAAACCAGGACAGAAAACCTGGAGAGAAACAGGTTCTGGCTGAACACCCTGTC
This sequence comes from Bacteroidales bacterium, assembly GCA_036351275.1. GTDB lineage: Bacteria > Bacteroidota > Bacteroidia > Bacteroidales > B18-G4 > B18-G4. The sequence continues at coordinate 41,162 of JAZBOU010000074.1, read as the reverse complement.
GAATATGTATTATTTCGAAAGAGACCCCGGTGGCATTTTCAAGTATGACGACATGGTGAAGAGCATGTCGGTAGAGAGCCTGAAAGATGCTGCTAATAAACTGCTCGACCTTGATCATATCGAAATTGTGATGGTGCCGGCGGAAGATGAAGCCGAGGTAGAAAATTAGTTCAAGTCATTTCGAGCGAAGCGAGAAATCTGTCAATGGCTACAGATTTCTCCTTCCATTCCATTCCAGTCGAAATGACTGTTTAGATATTAAAAATCTATCTCAAGATCCAGCTGATCCCGGAGGTTTTTGATCTCCGGGTTTTTTTCTGTCATTTTTTTATAGATCTCGTCAGGGAAATAGGCTTTATCCTTTTGCTCGCTGATGTCAGCCAGCACGATCCTGAGGTCGAGAAAATCATTATTCAGCTCCTTTTTCAGGTAGGCTTTGATACCCGGGAGGAGGTCCTTGATCTCTCTTTCGAGTACCTTGCTGTCGGCTGTGATCTCAACAACAAAGTCGTCTTTTAATACCGGATTTTTCGACTGGAGGCTGCTCAGGAGGTTTTTGGAATGTTTACATAAGGATGGAATGCCGCTTTTCCATGCCGCTACCAGATCATCCTGTGTCACATCCGACTTGTTCCTGGGTTCCCTGGCTTCTTCACTTTCTTTTTTGTTCTTGTTGCCATTGAGTTTCCTGGAAGCATTCTTGATACTCACGTGTCCGACCATTGCATCATCCGTCGGATCATTTGTTTTATTCCCCTTCACGGGTTCTGCCTTATTTATTTTGGGAGGTTGTTCTTCAACGCGGGAGCCTTCTTGCACAGCTGCTGTTGTGTTTGATGCGGCTTCGGGAACTTTCTTTACAGCAGCCGGTTTTTTGGGGGCCGGCTCGGCCGGCCTGCTGTCGGGTGACGGGAGCTCAGTGCTTTTTTTTTCCGTTGCCGGACTGGATCCGGAAGGATACCCCATCAATGCACACATCTGCAATAAGGCGAGTTCCAGGTTCAGCCGTTTGTTGTTGCTGTTTTTGTATTCAACGTCGCAACGGTTGATGATATCCAGTGACCTCAGAAGGAAATCGGTCGTGCAGTGTCCCGACTGATCGAGGTAGCGTTTTTTCAGGTTTTCGCTGACCTCGAGGAGTTTTGAAGTATCCGGATCCCGGCATACGAGCAGGTTCCGGAGATGTTCACCCAACCCAATGATAAAATGCTGTCCGTCGAAACCATTGGCGATAATTTCATTTATGATAAGCAGGGTTCCACTTGCATCTCCTTTAAGGATATGCTGGATGATCCTGAAATAATAATCGTAATCCAGTACGTTCAGGTTAAGGATCACTTTATCATAAGTGAGCTCGTCCCCGGCAAAACTCACCAGCTGATCGAAAATGGAAAGGGCATCGCGCAAAGCCCCGTCGGCCTTCTGGGCAATGATATGCAAAGCATCATCGCTGGCAGTAACATGTTCGTTAGACGCAACATATTGCAGGTGCCTGGCGATATCTTCAACCGTAATACGCTTAAAATCAAAGATCTGGCATCGCGACAATATCGTAGGGATGATCTTGTGCTTCTCCGTGGTGGCAAGAATGAACTTGGCATAAGGAGGAGGCTCTTCCAGGGTTTTCAGGAAAGCATTGAAGGCCTGCTGCGAAAGCATGTGAACCTCATCGATGATGTATACCTTGTATTCGCCAACCTGGGGCGGGATCCTCACCTGGTCAACCAGGTTGCGGATGTCATCAACGGTATTGTTCGAAGCAGCATCAAGCTCATGAATGTTGAAAGAGGCCGAGTTGTTGAAAGAAGTACATGATTCGCATTCGTTGCAGGCTTCAACATTTTCTGTCGGATTCTCGCAATTGATGGTCTTGGCAAGTATCCTTGCACATGTGGTCTTACCCACACCACGGGGTCCGCAAAAAAGGAATGCCTGTGCCAGTTGTTTGTTGCGGATGGCATTCTTCAGGGTGCCGGTGATCGATTTTTGTCCGATCACCGTGTCGAAAGTAACAGGTCGGTATTTCCGGGCAGAAACAACAAAGTTTTCCATGTGCAATTGCTTGTTTTGGGGAATTCAAAGGTACAAAAATAGTATTGAGATATGAGCATTTAGACATTAGCCCTGATAGATTTTCAATGAGATTGTAACGTTCCCCTATTCTCCCAAACTCTCAATATTCATTTCTCGCGTCTAAATACCAAGTACTAACATCTAAATACTATATACTAACGTCTCATTACTTAATGAATAAATTATCTTTGCCCTATGATCCTCATATACACTCCCCAGCAAACACCCCGGATCAGGTATATTTTCGGGCTGATCTTCAAAGGTCTGCTCAGGGATGATTTTGAGATCACTTCTGACCGGGAGGTTTTTAAAGGTGCCGACGGTCCAAAGATCAATTATTCCGCTGAAGATGAAGCGGGCGGACTTTTTTTCCAGGCGCAGGGACTCCTGACGGAAAAAAATATCGTTGCAAAGAAACTGGTATTTCTTGAAGACGAAGAGCCGGTGGCATTTTTCCCGGTGAATAAAGGAAGCTCAGCCATGCGATTCGATCCATTTGCTGCTGCATTTTACCTGGTGAGCCGATACGAAGAATACCTGCCCTTTGTCAGGGACGAATACGGCCGCTTCCAGGCACGCGAAAGCATTGCATGGAAAAAGGACTTCCTCGACAAACCGGTGGTGAACATCTGGGCAAAGAAGATCGCCGCCCTGATCAGAGAAAAATGGCCGTCCTGGTCACCCGGAAGCAAAGCTTACCGTTTTATTCCCACCATAGATATAAACGCAGCCTGGAAGTACAGGCGAAAAGGCTTTTTCCGTACGTTTGCGGCCTTTTCCGATGAGGTTTTTAGAGGTGAGTTCAGCCAGGCCCTGGAGCGCATCAGGGTGCTGAACAACCGGATCCCGGATCCTTTCGATACGTATACCGAACAGCTTGCACTGCACAAGAAGTATGCGCTTGATACGATATATTTCGTGCTTTTTGCGGAGTACGACACCAACGACCGCAACATCCCGGTAAGCAACAGGCACTTCATCAAACTCATCAAAGGGCTGGCCGACTATTGCAAGATCGGGATACATACTTCATTTGCATCATTGAAAGCGCATGAAAAGCTCGACCAGGAGTTTTTACGGCTTTCTGCTGTCCTGAACAAGGAAGTGAATATGACACGACAGCATTTTCATGTGCTGAATATGCCCATAACCTACAGGAACTTTGTGAACAGGGATGTTGAGAACGATTTCTCCATGGGCTATGCCGTGATCCCGGGATTCAGGGCAGGTATCTGCGATCCGTTCTATTTCTACGACCTTGATTTCGAAATGGAAACGGACATGAAAGTCTGGCCCTACGCCATTGTCGACAAAGCCATTGAGCTGGGATACGACCTCAACCGATCGTTCCGGTCGATCATCGATGCCGTAAAAGCTCAAGACGGAACCCTTATCACCCTGTGGAACAATGAGTCGCTTACGCGAGATCGAAGGGCAAAAGCCGGACTCGACGATTATGAGAGCATGATACGCATGGCACTGCCTTAAATATTCAATATATTTGCTGAGATTTCATCCACCATGGTCAAAAGCCTGTATCTATATTCCAGGTATTTTACGCATACCTTCTTTTCCGTGAAGATCGTATATCTGCTCAGGGACGCGTACCGCTATTTTCTGAAGCCGAACCGGTTTTATCGCGGGCAGGAACTCGATGACAAGCAGCGCAAACTGGCAACAGCCAGGGCTGTGAACTGGCTGCTACGGGCCCAGGAATCAACGCCTGATGACGGTATGGGATCCTTCCACCTGGTAAACGGGTGGTCGTCGTCCTACCCTGAAACTACAGGCTATATCATCCCGACACTCCTCCAGTACGCTACCGAAAGAAATGATGATAATATCCGGGATGCTGCCATACGTGCTGCCGACTGGCTGATCAGCATTCAGAGGCCCCCGGGAGGATGGCAGGGTGGCCGGGTGAATGAGAACAAACCCCCCATCGTATTCAATACTGCTCAGGTCATCAGGGGGATCATGGGGGTCTATAAACTCACCGGGGACCAGAAATACCTGCAGAGTGCGCAAAAAGCCGGCGACTGGCTATGCAGCATACAGGATAAAGACGGAAGCTGGACCAGGTTTGCACTCATGGGAAAGTCGAGGGTATACGACAGCTACGTGGCTTACCCGCTTTTAATGCTGCACAAAGAAACACGACTGGAAAAATACCGCAAGCATGCGGTAAAGAACCTCGACTGGATCGTAAACAGCAAACAGCATGTAAACGGCTGGTTCCAGGATTGCGATAACACGATAAAAAAGAACAGTAAGCCAATCCTGCACACCATTGCCTATACAATAGATGGCTTGCTGGATAGCGGGATATACCTCGACGAGCGAAAATATACAGATGCAGCCCGAAAAACAGCAGATGTGCTGAAGGAAAAATTTGAGAGTGACGGCTACCTTCATGGCAGGTACGACAAAAACTGGAATGGCAGTGAACATATGATCCTTACAGGCTGTGCACAGATGTCGATCGTATGGCAAAAGATGGCCCATTTTTCCGGTAACAGGGAATATGCCGAAACGGCCCGGAGGATGAACAACCTGCTTATCATGCTGCAGATGCGAAGGATCAGGAATGAATCGCCGGATACCCTGGGCGCTATCAGCGGGTCTTTTCCACTATGGGGTCGCTACGAACCCTTTGCATATCCCAACTGGGCGACAAAGTATTTTGCCGATGCCCTGATGATACAGGAAAATGATCAATAAGAAAAAAACTTGAATAATATACTGGCATACAGGCTGCAACAAGCATTTTCCCGATACACGGCGAATGAGGCAATTTGTATTGGTGATACTTCATATACCTATGGAGAACTATACAAGGCAAGTCTGAATGTTGCTTCACATATTCAGCATTATTACCCCGGCAATGCTCCTGTTGCCATCCCCGGAGGGAAAAGCTTTTCCGTATATGCCCGCATATGCGGAGCCCTGCTGGCATCAAGGGCATATATGCCACTCAACAGCAAATTCCCTGAATCCAGGAACAAGAAAATGCTTGAGCGCTCAGGCGCCATTATCCCTCATATCAACGATACGGATCTTTTAAAAGAACCATCGGAAGATAACATTGAGATCCATGCCAGGGAAGATGATACGGCATACCTGCTTTTCACATCAGGCACCACCGGTACCCCCAAAGGTGTTCCGGTTTCGAACAGGAATGTGTGTTCCTATCTCGACCATTTATTGTCGGAATGGGAGTTCAGGGAGAGCGACAGGTTTTCGCAGACCTTCGACCTCACATTTGACCTGAGTGTGCACGATATGTTCGTGTGCTGGTTGTCGGGCGCCTGTTTGTGTATCCCGCAGGATGATTCATCATTTAACCTGGCCCGGTATATCCGCGACGGGCGGATCAGCATCTGGTTCTCGGTACCTTCTGCCGCGGTGCTGATGGACCGGATGAGGCTGTTGAAAAAGGATGCATTCGACGGGATCCGAATGAGCTTTTTCTGCGGGGAACCTCTGACTGCTGATATAGCCGATAAATGGTTTTCGGCGACATCAGGCCATGATGTTGTGAACCTATACGGGCCCACAGAAGCCACCATCGCCATAAGTGCGTATGAATGGGGCACTGGGAATCAGAAAGCACTGAACGGAGTGGTATGCCTGGGTAAGATCTTTCGTGAGCAGGAACATATCGTCATTGATCCTGAAAATCCTGAACATATTTGTGATGAGGGAGAGCTGTGCCTGGGTGGAAGCCAGGTAATCAGGGGTTACCTCGATGACCCCAGGCTGACGGAGGAATATTTTATACAGTTAAAGTCTGTGCCGGATAAGATATGGTACCGTACCGGCGACCTGGTGAAAAATGATGCCGAAGGGGATCTTTTCTACCTTGGACGAAAGGATGCCGAAGTAAAGATATCAGGATACCGCGTAAACCTGCTGGAGGTTGATGCGGTGATCAGGAAAGCTGCCGGAAAGGCAATGGTGGCTTCGGTACTGCACGAAAAAAGAAGCCCGGTCATTGTCAGTTTTGTAAGCATTCATGCAGGAATAGATGAAAATAAATTGCTGCAGGCCTGCAGGGCGGAACTCCCGTGGTACATGATACCGGAAAGGGTTATATTTGTGGAAGAGATGCCCCTGAACGTAAATGGAAAGATCGACAGGAACAAGCTAAAGCAGATGCTGAATGGATAAGCAGGAAGTAAAGGAATTTATACTTGGAGCGATCAGGGAAAAGCTGATCCTTTTCGGTGTGAAGGAAACGGAAGTGAATGAGGGTTTCGACCTGGTAAAGAGCGGATTGCTCGACAGCATGGCCTTCGTTGACCTGGTTGCGGATATTGAAGAAAGGTTCAGTATCGAGATCGACTTTGAAAAGGTGGCCGACGAACCTGCCTTTACCAGCATGGGTGGATTGGTGAAAATAATTCTTAATGCCTGATATGACTCAAAATATTATCATCAGGGAGATACCGCATGGCGACGATCCCGCCATGATAAAGGTAGAACAACTGTTCTTCGACATGTACGCTTTCATGAATGATCATGGCCTGCGGCTTGGGCTGACTGAAAAAGGCGAGCAGAAGTGGCTGGATGGGATCCGGAAAGGTATGGGACGTTTTGGCGTGCTGCTGGTTGCCGAACAGGAGGGAAAGGTGCTTGCATTTGCCCACGGCAGTGTCAGGCTAACTCCTGATTATTTGGGAAACAGGAAGGTAGGGGTTATCACACATGTCTATGTTGATGGGGAGTTCCGGGGTGGTGGAATAGGGGAGAACATGGTAAAAGGCCTGGAGGATTGGTTCAGGGAGAAGGAAGTTCACTCCGTGGAACTGCAGGTACTTTCAGGCAACAAAAGTGGCATTGCTTTCTGGGAAAAACTGGGATATCCGCTTGAACTGAAACAGTACCGTAAAGCAGGGACCGAACTTTGATAATCGCGACATCCGAATATGGCTCATGGTAAATACATCCCTTACAGGAACGTGGCAGGAGAGTTGGAACTCCGACCAGGGGATACGGTTTTGCTCACATCCGATATCCTGAAGCTGGCCATGAAGGCAAGAAAGCAGGAAAAGGAGTTCAGTGCCGGACAATTTCTCATGAGCTTTTCGAACGCAATCGGTTCGGAAGGAACCCTTCTCGTACCCGCATATAATTTTGATCTGGAAGACGGTGATGCCTTCGACCTGTTGAAAACAATACCCATGACCGGTTCCCTGGGGATGGCAGCAATGAACGATAAGGAATTCATCCGCACCTGGCATCCGTTGCATTCCTTCCTGGTAAAAGGAAAAGATGCTTCAGCCCTGTCATCCATGCGGAATATCAGTTCTTTTGGAGTTGACTCGCCTTTTGCCTGGATGCATGAACGCAATGCACTGATGGTCTTTGCAGGGACCACACCGGCAGAGGCGATGACCTTTACCCATTTCGTGGAGGAAGCAGAACAGGTCCGTTACCGCAGTTACAGATCATTGTCGATAAGATATTCCGATGCCGATGGGAATGCGTCGGAAAAACTTTTCAGGATCTATGCCAAAAAAGCTGGCTGGACCATGCAAATGCATAAGCTTGAGAAATTGTTTTCAAACGATAAGCTCCGTCATTACCGCATAAACGGGGTAGATTTCTTTAGCATTCGATGCAGGGATGCCTACGATGTGGTAAGCCTGGATATCAGGATGAATAATGCCATGTCGATTGCTGCTTTCAGCATGAAATTATATTTTCGCGATATACTAAAGTTATGGCTTAAGCGGTTTAATTTATTCAGAACTACCTATGGCAAGATCCGCAGCGCTAAACGTATATATTGAGGATCCCACAAACAGGACAGATTGGATCTTCCGCTTATTGCTGGAAGAGCTCCTGGGGCTGGATGTGGATTTTATCGATAAGCCCGCTTCAGCCCATCCACTTCTGACTTATTCGAAACGAGCTCAGCAGGATGCGGTAAATATAGTGCCATATGGACTGCTATCTGAAATGGTTATCAGGGATCAGGCGATCCGGATGGGAAAGTATGAAGGGATCCCGGTTTTTTTTATGACTGCAGCAGGTGACATGCCCTTCGATCCCTTTTCATTGAGTTTTTACCTGGTGTCGCGGTACGAAGAATACCTGCCATTCCGGCCGGATGGCCATGGCCGTTTCCCGCATACAGAAAGTATTGCACATAAAGAAAACTTCCTGCACCTGGCCATGGTGAACCGCTGTGCTTTGTGGATCGGGCAATTACTGGAGAAGAGATACCCTGATCTGAAGATCACATTGCCAGAATACCGCTTCCAGCCTACCATTGATATTGATCAGGCCTATGCATACCTCGGAAAGGGATTTGTCCGCAGCTGGGGGAGTGTTGTAAAACTGCTGCTGAAAGGCAATTTTGATGAGGTACAGGCATGCCTGCAAACCATGCGGGGGAAAAAGCAGGATCCTTTCGATAATTTCGATATGCTGTCGGAACTATTTATGGGGCATAACCCCAAACCCATATATTTTATCCTGGCAGGGAAGAGAGGGCCAAACGACCGTAACCTTTCTGTAAAGAATAAGCGGTTTTCCACACTGGTCAGGCGCTTGTCGGAAAATGCCGGGGTGGCGGTTCATCCTTCTTATGGTTCAGGTGATGATTCAGGCAGGATAAAGCGAGAGATCAACGGACTTGAAGCCATTACGGGAAAGAAGATCGATAGCAGCAGGCAACATTTTGTAAAAATGACTTTTCCATCCACATATGAGGCCCTGATCAGGGCTGGGATCAGCCACGACTATTCCATGGGTTATGCTTCAATCAGCGGTTTCAGGGCAGGGATCGCCTCTGCGTATACTTTCTACAACCTGGAAAAAGAGGAAGCCAGGCCACTCAGGATACATCCTTTTATGTTCATGGATACTACTCTGGGTGATTATATGGAGCTGGAGCCTGACGAGTATTATGGCGCAGTATCGCCTCTGATCGATGAAGTCATAAAAGTGGGAGGAACCCTCGAAGGCATATGGCATAATTACGACCTGGCGGATGACAAAAACCGGCATGCGGCATTAAAAAAGATTGTTGACAAAGCAAAGCAGGGATGATAAAATACTTCACATACGAGCATATTGATAAGAAAAAATGGGATGCCTGCATTGAGCGATCCTTTAATGGGGTCATATATGCGTACTCCTGGTACCTCGATGTGGTATGCGAAGAATGGGAGGCCCTGGTTGAAGGGGATTACGAGCGCGTATTCCCGATAAACTTTCGTAAAAAGGCAGGGATCAATATTATCTTTCAGCCATTCTTCACGCAGCAACTGGGTATATTTTCCAGGACCGAACTCAGCCGGGATGTGATACATGGCTTCCTGGAAGCCATTCCTGCAAAATACAGGGTCGTTGACCTGAACCTGAATACCCATAACAAGGTCGATCATCCGGGATTTCAATCTACTCTGCAGGTAAATTATGAGCTTGACCTGATCACCGATTATCATGAACTCCGAAAGAACTACAGCAACAATACGAAACGCAACCTGGTGAAAGCTGAAGCAGAGGGCCTTTCAGTAGTCAGGGGCATCAAGCCTGATGATGTTATTGCCCTGTTTCAAAAGAACAGGGGCCGAAATATAAAGGTGCTGAAAGAACATCACTACCTCAAACTCAAGCGCTTGATATACACTTGTATTTACAAGGGCATTGGGCAGGTTTACGGTGTTTATTCGGGAACAAATACCCTGTGTGCCGGTGCCGTTTTCCTGGAAAACAAGAAAAAATCGGTCTTTATCTTTTCCGGTATGAGCGCGGAGGGAAGGGACAAAAGAGCCATGTTCTTCCTGATCGATCATTTCATACGGGAGAATGCGGGCAAGCATCTTACCCTTGATTTTGACGGTTCCAACGATAAGGCCCTTGCCAGGTTTTATAAGGGTTTTGGTTCCTCCAGGATTGATTTTCCCCGTATCAGCAGGAACACCCTGCCGGCATACCTGAAAATCCCTTTCAGGATTTATAGGAGGTTGCGATCTTAATTTGTACATTTGTTGAATAGCTAAGCCGGAATCCTGTTATGAAATTATTGGTATCGGAAAACATAAAGATCGCCCTGGAGTCGATAAAAAGCCACAAACTGCGCTCCTGGCTTACCATTGGTATTATTTCATTCGGTATCATGGCCCTGGTGGGAATATTAACTTCCATTGATGCTGTGGAGTACTTTTTGAAGGACAACTTCAGCATGATGGGCGCCAATACATTCACCGTACGTAATCGTTCCATGCGCATTCATGTAGGCGGAAAATCTCCCAAGAGTGAATACTACAGGCTTATTTCCTATGAAGAAGCCATGGAATTCAAGGAAAGGTTCGATTATCCTTCCAGTGTCAGTATCAACATCTGGGGTACTGGCATTGCCACTGTGAAGTATGGTTCTGAAAAATCAAGTCCGAACATCGGTGTCATAGGCGGCGACGATAATTATATCAATAATGCGGGGTTTGAGATCGAGAAGGGACGGAATATGTCGGATGCGGAATTGCGTGACGGGAGGCATGTGGTCATCATCGGAAGCCAGATCGTCGACATCCTGTTCAAGAACAATGAAGAACCCGTGGGAAAGGTCATCTCCATTGGTCCGGGTAAATACAGGATCATCGGCGTGTTGAAAGAAAAAGGATCAAGTGTGGGTTTTTCAGGTGACCGGCGTTGCATTGTTCCACTGAAAAACGTTCGGAGCTATTTTTCCCGCCCCAATATGAATTATTCCATCTCTGTGATGTCGGATAACCCGCAGCGCATGGAAGCGGCGATACATGAAGCCACGGGTTTGATGAGGATCATACGAAATGTCCCGGTTGGGCAAGACGATAACTTTGCGATCGTCAAGAGCGACAGCATCGTTGAAATGATGAATGATTTCCTGGTCGAGATCCGCATCGGGGCCATTGTGATTGGCATCATCACGCTTTTCGGAGCTGTTATCGGGCTGATGAACATCATGCTGGTTTCAGTGGCTGAACGAACACGGGAGATCGGGGTGCGGAAAGCCGTAGGTGCCAATAGCCGGCGCATCATGACACAATTCCTTGTGGAAGCCATCGTGATCGGACAGCTGGGCGGCATTTTCGGGATCATTCTGGGTATTCTGATAGGAAACCTGGTTTCCGGCGTAATTGGAAGTGATTTCATCATACCCTGGGACTGGATGTTCCTTGGCGTGCTGCTTTGCCTCCTTGTAGCCCTTTTATCAGGTATCCTCCCTGCCATTAAAGCAGCGAAACTCGATCCGATCGATTCACTACGGTACGAATAATTCAGATACCAGGTGCCAGGGATAAGGTATCAGGTTCCGGATAACTTTAGCTCAATCGAGTCAATCCAGGTACCCCACGTATTCAATGAATTCAATGAATTTACTTAACGTGCGCACTCACATATTCCATCCCTATCAGCTGATCGTAATAGCTCCCGGGTTCCCTGAAATAGACTAAAATGACATATTCATTATTGGTCTCCCAGTGGTTTCCTTCGATCAAAGTGATGTCGCCGGCATCTTCACCGTCCTCCAGGAAAACATAGGCATAATTATAGTAGCCCTGCTTGAGGTAAAGGCGGGTGGAATAATAATTGTCCTCGTAGTTATATTCCATTTTAGCGTCTTCGGTGAAGTTCCAGTCGGTCAGTGCACCAAAAACATACATATTGCCTGTTACCAGGGGGTGGGTATAGGGAAGTGTAAAGTGTACAAATGCATAATCGCTTTCGATATCTGAATAATCAGCTCCTTCTTTTTCAAGGAAGAACTTACCATTCAGGTCATCATCCCGGACGTACTGCTTGAAGGTCTTTCGTTCATCAGGATGAAGGTAAACCTGCGTTCCCTCATAGTCGTAGTCGATCAGGGCGATGTATTCCGACTGGTATCTTAAACTTTTGATGTCGAAGTTCCTGAATTCATTCCCGCCATCGAATACCAGGTCGACCAATGAATAATAATCCAGCTTATTGCCCACGATCATTCGGGGCTGAACATTGTATGCAGCATTGTCCCAGCGCCAGTTCTGCAACACCATCACCTTCAGGTCGCTGTATGGGTTTTGAATATAATAACTGCCGGTGTTGATCTCAAACTCCAGCTGTTGTTTGTAGTTCCTGTCGTCGTTCCTGACGGGTGGCACAACTTCCCCCTTGATGGTCACTTTCTGATCGAGGACCATGAAACGCCGGGTAAGCACCAGGTTTGAATCCACATCTTCGTCCATCCACACCTTCAGGATATAATTGCCTGATTTTGTAAATTCAATGTAATCTGTTGGAAAGCTTAGCTGGTAATTTGTATATACTTTCAGGGTGTTGAATGAAAATGCATAGTCGCGGATCTCATCCTCATCAAATCCCCTGATATATTCATTTTTACGGAGCTCGGAGGGTTGCCACATGGCGTTGCAGTGAATAAAGGAAAAGTAATAGTATTTCACATCACCGTCGAGGTCGTCGAAGGAAAGGATAAGCTTCTGTCCGCCTTTAAGGCCTACAACTGGTGGCGACATTTTCCATCCCTCCCGGTAAAGCTCAACACTTTTTATGTTGTCCTTATATACCCAGTCCTGGTGACGCAGGTAATCAGTGCTGAAATAATCATCCTGTGCAGTGCCAGACAGAACGAGAAACAACAATATTAAAGGAGGCAGAAATTGTTTTCGAAAGATCATAGAAATCACATTACAAAAAGTAAGCCAATACAAAAATAGTCTTTTCTATAAAGCGGCATATCTTACGGCATTTTGGAGTAAGGGAAGTTTATGGTGGCAAAGCCATAGGCATTATCACATTAGATTGAACGATGTTGACGATTGAGCGATTTAGAAGATCGAAAGAAGTAAATCGTAAATCCCTTCGAATATCGCATACATCGCTACATCTTCTAAATCGCTACATCTTCCCCGTCCCCCGTCCCTTATTTTTATTTTCCTCTAAATAAGCATTACATATGAAATAAATACATTTAAGTAAATATCTATTTGCCATTTTTTTCGTAAACTTGCACCTCTTAAAATCATACAATATACAGGTATGTCCAATACGTTTAAGATCAAGAAAGGCCTTGATGTCAGATTGTTAGGCGAAGCCGAAAAAACGATCACTGAAATTACTCCCAAAGTTTGTGCGATAAAGCCACCCGATTTCCACGGGGTATTCCCCAAGCCTCTTGTTAAAGAAGGAGATGAGGTGAAAACAGGTACTCCCTTGTTTTACGATAAGTACAGGGAAAACATCCTGTTCACTTCCCCGGTAAGCGGAAAGGTAAAAGAGATCAGGCGCGGAGCAAAAAGGGTATTGCTTGAGGTTTCTGTTGAAGCTTCACCCAAGCAGGAGTTTATCGATTTCGGTGCTGCCGATCCCAATAGCCTCGATAAAGCAGCCGTAACGGAAAAGATGCTTAAGAGCGGTATATGGCCCATGTTACGCCAGCGCCCTTATTCCATCATTGCCAATCCTGATGATGACCCGAAAGCGATCATGATCCCTGCTTTTGATTCTGCCCCCCTGGCCCCGGGCTTTGCTTTTATGGCGAAAGACCTTGAAAAGGAACTCCAGGCAGGTGTTGATGCGCTGAAAAAGCTTACAACAGGTAAGATCCATCTGAACATCAGCCCCAAACAAACGCAAACCGTATTCAGCAAAATAAAGGGGGTTGAGCTGAATGTTTTTTCCGGACCGCATCCGGCAGGGAATGTAAGTACACAGATCAACAGGATCAGCCCCCTTAATAAAGGTGAGATCATCTGGTACCTGCGTCCGCAGGAAGTGATCAGTATAGGCAGGCTCTTCCTCGGCGGTAAACTGGATCCAAGCAGGATCATCGCACTCACCGGTTCGGAAGTGGAAAAACCGCAGTACTATAAAACGGTGATCGGATCCTGCCTCAGGGCCATGATCAATGAAAATATAAAAGAAGGTAATGTACGCTACATTTCAGGCAATGCACTTACCGGTACCAGGATCGAAAAAACCGGTTTCGTGGGTTTTTATGATTCCCAGGTTACAGTGATCCCGGAAGGAAACTATTACGAAATGTTTGGCTGGGCCCTTCCAGGTGTAAATAAATTCAGCTTCTACCACAGCTTCCCATCCTGGTTGATGCCAAAGAAAAAATACCGTCTCGATACCAACTACCATGGCGGGGAAAGGGCATTTATCCTCACCGGTAAATTCGAGCAGGTATTCCCGCTTGATATCTATCCCATGCAGTTGATCAAAGCCATTATGATCGAAGATATCGACCAGATGGAAAACCTCGGCATATATGAGGTCGATGAAGAAGATTTTGCTCTGTGTGAGTTCATCAGCACCTCCAAGGTCAATATACAAAAGATCGTCCGCGACGGGCTTAACCTGATGTTCAAGGAGATGAATTAATTTCTGAGAGACAGTATAGAAAACTTACAAGATATAATGAAAGCACTTAGGAACTATATTGATAAAATTAAACCACAGTTTGAAAAGGGAGGGAAGTTCGCAAAGCTCCAGTCGACTTTCGACGCATTCGAAACTTTCCTTTATGTTCCGAACAGGGTTACCAGCATCGGGAGTCATATTCGTGATGCCAACGATTCCAAGCGTACCATGATCATCGTGGTAATGGCATTGCTGCCGGCCATGCTTTTCGGGATGTGGAACGTTGGCTTTCAGAGCGGCCTTTCAAACGGGGTGACCGACTACGGCATCTGGCCGAATTTCTGGCAGGGATTCCTGGTCTTGTTCCCCATGATCGTTGTATCATATGTGGCAGGTCTTGGTACAGAATTTATCTTTGCCCAGATCCGTGGCCATGAGGTTGCGGAAGGATTCCTGGTGAGCGGGATACTGATCCCCCTGATCATGCCTCCCGAGGTACCGCTCTGGATGGTGGCCGTATCGACCATTTTTGCCGTGATCTTCGGGAAAGAAGTATTTGGCGGTACCGGTATGAACATTCTCAACCCTGCACTTACTGCCCGGGCCTTCCTGTTCTTTGCCTACCCGAAACATATGTCGGGCGACAAGGTATGGATATTTGACCAGGGCGATGCTGTTACGGGAGCTACACCTCTGGGTGATGCCCTGACCAGTACAACCATAGAGGGTGCCAAGCTTGATTTGCCTTCAACGCTCGATATGTTCTACGGCCTCATACCGGGATCAATCGGTGAAACATCAACCCTGGCCATACTGATAGGTGCCCTGATCCTGCTTCTCACAGGAATGGGAAGCTGGCGCATTATGCTTTCCGTATTTGCCGGGGGGCTGGTGATGGGATACATCTTTAACCTGGCAGGTAACACCGCTTATATGCAGATCTCTCCATGGGATCATATGGTTATGGGCGGATTCGCCTTCGGTGCCGTATTCATGGCAACAGACCCGGTAAGTGCTTCGCAAACAACAAAAGGAAAATACATATATGGATTCCTCATCGGTTTCTTCGCCGTTATGGTAAGGGTGTTCAACCCTGCATACCCTGAGGGCATGATGCTCGCTATACTCCTGATGAATGTATTTGCTCCCCTGATCGACCATTACGTGATCCAGGCAAATGTGAAAAGAAGAAAGAAAAGGTGGGCTGCCGTTGAAGCAGCATAATGAATAAAAAGATTGTTACATCATAAGACATAATCCATGTTTACTAACAGGTACATATTTATTTACTCCTCGCTCATGGTGATCATCGTGGCCGCGATCCTTTCGACCGCCGCCATGGTGCTCAAACCTTACCAGGAGCGAAATATCGCCATTGCCAAGATCCAGGGGATCCTGATGGCGGCCGATATTGAGGCAAGCACCGAAAATGCCGAGGCCTTATTCGATGAGATGATCCTCGAAGAGCTTGTGATCGACCAGGATGGAAAGGTGACAGGCAGGTATTCAAACGGACAGTTCACCGAAGGTAACGACAGGGCGTTCGACCTCAACCTGAAAACAGAATTGTACAAAAAGAAACAGGGCAATCCTTACAAGGTACCTCTATACATGGCAGAGGCTGACGGAGAGAAGATCTATATCATTCCCCTGCTTGGTAAAGGACTCTGGGGCCCCGTTTATGGGAACATCGCACTCAGGTCGGATATGAACACAATATATGGTGCCGAATTCGGCCATGATAAGGAAACCCCGGGCCTGGGTGCCGAGATCTCCACACGGCAATTTGCAGACCAGTTCGTGGGCAAGACCATATTCTCACCTGATGGTGATTTTGTTTCCATCACCGTGAAGAAAGGAGGAGTGGGAACCATGCCAGAATCTGAAAGAATCCACGGAGTAGATGCCATCTCAGGCGGTACCATCACTTCCGATGCAGTTACAAAAATGTTAGAAAATTGTGTAGGTAACTATGTTGCCTTCTTTAAAAGTCAGCAATAAGATATGAGCTCAGAAAAATCAGAAAGAGAACCATTGTTCTCTGCCAAATACAAGAAGCTGATCACTACGCCGCTTGGCAGGGAGAATCCGATTACCGTGCAGGTCCTGGGTATTTGTTCCGCCCTTGCGGTAACAGCTAAATTAGAACCATCAGTAGTCATGGCCCTATCAGTAATGGCAGTAATGGGAATCGGGAATGTCGTAATCTCAATATTACGCAATACCATCGCTCCAAGGATCAGGATCATTGTTCAGCTTGTGGTGATCGCATCACTCGTGATCCTCGTCGACCAGGTCCTCAAAGCATTTGCCTATGATGTCAGTAAACAGTTGTCTGTGTTTGTCGGGCTGATCATTACCAACTGTATCATCATGGGTCGCTTTGAAGCCTTTGCCATGGGCAACAAGGTATGGCCATCTTTCCTCGATGGTATCGGGAATGCCTGGGGATACGGCTGGATACTTATTGTTGTTGGATTCTTCCGTGAATTGTTGGGTTCAGGGACCTTATGGGGCTACGCTGTCATACCCGAGTCATGGTATATTGATAATGGTGGTTTTTATGCCAATAACGGTATGATGATACTGCCACCAATGGCCCTTATCACTGTTGGAGTGATCATCTGGGTGCAGCGTAAAAGGGATAAAGAACTGATTGAAGAAAATTAAAATTTAACAGCATTGCATTATGCAGGAACTAATTAACATATTCGTAAAGTCCATCTTCGTCGACAATATGGTGTTCGCATACTTCTTGGGTATGTGTTCCTACCTTGCTGTTTCGAAGACAGTGAAAACATCTGTCGGACTGGGCATTGCCGTGATCTTTGTACTGGGGATCACCGTGCCGGTCGACTATTTGCTGAACGAGTACATTCTTCAACCAGGCGCATTGGTATGGATTGATCCAAGTTTCGCAGATGCCGACCTGAGCTTCCTTTCATTCATCATGTTCATTGCCGTTATCGCCTCTATGGTCCAGCTGGTTGAAATGGTGATAGAGAAGTTCTCACCCACGCTGTATTCATCACTGGGTATCTTCTTACCCCTGATCGCCGTGAACTGTGCTATCCTCGGTGGATCCCTCTTCATGCAGGAAAGGGAATACCAGAGTATAGCTGAAGCCACTTCATTCGGACTTGGTTCCGGTGTGGGCTGGTTCCTGGCTATTGTTGGTATTGCTGCCATCCGGGAAAAAATACGTTATTCGAATGTTCCGGCGCCCCTGCGCGGATTAGGAATCACGTACATCATTACCGGCCTTATGGGCCTGGCCTTTATGATGTTCATGGGAATTCAACTTTAGTAGAAACAAACAAAGTATAAAACATGCTTTTAGTCGGAATAGGACAAGTAATTATCGCAAGCATCATCATCTTTCTGATCGTGATCATCTTCCTGGTAGCCATGCTGCTTTTTGCAAGGAAGAAGCTTACTCCTCAGGGAGAGGTAACACTTACCATAAACGATGAAAAGGAGCTGACAGTAAACCCGGGTTCAACAATACTGTCGACCCTCTCAACACATAAGATATTTTTACCATCAGCATGTGGCGGTGGTGGTACATGTGCCATGTGCAAATGCCAGGTTACCGAAGGAGGAGGAAGCATCCTTCCAACAGAGGTAGGGTATTTCACCCGCAAGGAAGCCCAGAATAACTGGCGACTGGGATGCCAGGTCAAGGTAAAAGAGGATATGAAGATCAATATCCCACCAGAGATCTTCGGGATCAAAAAATGGGAATGCGAAGTGGTATCTAACCACAATGTGGCCACCTTTATTAAGGAGTTCGTTGTGAAACTTCCGGAGGGTGAAGCCCTTGATTTCAAATCAGGCGGATATATCCAGATCGATGTTCCTAAATGCACAGTGGATTATAAAGACATCGAGGTTGAAGATGAATACAGGGAAGACTGGGAAAAGTTCAAGATGTTTGATCTTAAGATGAAGAATCCGGAACCGATCTTCCGCGCCTACTCCATGGCCAACCACCCGGCAGAGGATAACATTATCATGCTGAATATCCGTATCGCCACACCTCCTTTCGATAAGAAATCAGGTGGTTTCATGAAAGTGAATCCCGGTATCTGTTCTTCATATATCTTCTCCAGGAAGCCCGGTGATAAAGTAACCATCTCCGGCCCTTACGGCGAGTTCTTTATCAAAGACACCGATAAAGAAATGATGTTCATCGGAGGAGGAGCCGGTATGGCACCCATGCGTTCGCATATCTTTGATCTTTACAAGACCAAGAATACCAAGCGCAAAGCTACTTTCTGGTATGGAGGAAGATCACTGCGCGAATTGTTTTATGTAGATGAGTTTGAGGCACTCGAAAAAGAAAATTCTAATTTCTCTTTCCATATAGGACTTTCTGAGCCCTTACCGGAAGATAACTGGAAAGGATATAAGGGTTTTATCCACCAGATGGTGATTGATGAATACCTGAAGAACCATCCTGAGCCGGAAGAGATTGAATACTATATCTGTGGACCACCCATGATGAATGAGGCCGTCTTTAAGATGCTTGACGAATATGGTGTTCCTGATGAAATGATCGCATTTGACGACTTTGGAGGGTAAAAAACCTCACATAAGGATATTAAACCTCATCACTTTGAATAGTGGTGAGGTTTTTTAATTAAATCAGTTGAATCGGTTCATGGGAATTGGAGACATTAGATCGAACATCCCATTTTAAATATCACATACAGAACACAAAATTTCAAATGTATAGACCCCAGCGGGGTCAAACATCCATAGCCCCGGGTGCAACCCGGGGCGGAAACGGAATACGCAATTTCTCCCTCCCCTGGATAATGTATGATGAAAAGATATACGACTTGCATGGGGAGGGCCGGGGAGGGGAGATGGATTTTGAATTGATCAGTGTTAAGGCCTGCCTGCCGAAGGCAGGGATATCATCATTCGATAAGTTACCAGAAGCAAGTAGCCAGAAACCAGTAACTTTTCCTAATTTTGCAATTATGAAAAAAAGCTTCCTCCCCTTCATACTGATCCTCCTCATCGCTGCCTGCGCTCCCCGAACGATTTATCATAAAATCAATTTTGCCGGAATGGCACAGGGAACCTATTATGCTGTTACTTACTACGATTCCCTCAACAGGGATTTCCAACCACAGATCGATTCATTGCTGGCAGACTTTGACCAGTCGGTATCGAGTTGGGTGCCCAACTCAATTATCTCTCGTATCAACGAAGGAGAAAAGGATGTTGAGTGCGACCCTATATTCATTGAAACATATCGTCTTGCCCTTGAAGTTGCTGAAGAAAGCGGGGGAGCTTTTGATTATACCGTGGGACCCCTGGTGAACGCCTGGGGCTTTGGTTTTGAAGACCGGGAAAAGGTTGACCAGGCCATGATCGACAGTTTACTGCCTTTGGTCGATTACAGGAAGGTCAGGCTTAGCGGTAACAAGATCGAAATGGATCATGAAGGCGTCAGGTTTGATTTCAATGCCGTGGCCCAGGGATATTCGGTCGATTTGGTTGGTGAATTTCTTGCTTCTGAGGGCATAAAGGATTACCTGGTGGATATTGGGGGAGAAGTACTTGCAATAGGGGAGAAGCCGGGAGAAGGGAAATGGGTCATCGGAATTGAAAAACCTTCAGAAACCGAGTACTCCGACCGTATGCTGGAGGCAACACTTGAACTCAAAAACAAGGCCATGGCCACCTCGGGTAATTATCGAAAATATTACGAGGAGAATGGGGTCAGATATTCACATACCATTGATCCTTTTACAGGCTATCCGGTTCGGCATTCACTGCTCAGCGTTTCCGTAATTGCAGACGATTGTGGTTTGGCCGATGCATGGGCCACCGCCTTCATGGTCATGGGCCTTGAAAAGGCGATAGAGATCCTTGAAGAAAGGGACGATCTTGAAGCTTTCTTTATTTACTCCGGGGAGGAAGGGTTTATGATGACATGGGCTACGGAGGGGATGAAGGCACTTCTTACGAAGTGATTATGGATTTTGGATGATGGGTTTTGGATTACTTCTAACATCTAATATCAAATATCAAATATCAAATATCAAATATCAGCTATCAATTGTTTTCACAGCTCTCCCCACCATCAACCTTACCGCAGGTGCAGCCGAAACGCTCTCCGGTATCCGGATCAACGCTGCTGCACTGTTTCTTGAATTCACCGCCTTTCTTCAGGAACATTTTAACAGCTATGCCGGCTATGGCGAGCCCGATAAGAACAACGGATATAATGAGTATTTTAAGTGCTGCGGTCATAATTTATTACTGCTTTTATTGAGATAACAAAGATATAGCTTTATTGTTTATATGAACTTCTTCTATCTTCTCTCCCCTTCAACAATATTCTATCTACAATGGGTTTTCCTCTTACCTTCCAATATCCCACTGAAGTCTTTCAGCCAGACCCTCCTAAATTTTAAATTCCAATACCCCGAAGGGGTCTAATATCCATAGCCCCGGGTGCAACTAATTTGATCTCCCGCATCGAACCCGGTGTGTTAATTTTAGAATTTAGAATTGACTCGCGTAAGCAAGGATGATACCCGTTGCCACGGAAGCATTCAATGATTCTGCTCCGCCATGGGAAGGAATGGAGACCATATTTGTAGCATGCTGCAGTACTTCCTGCCTGATGCCTTTTGATTCATTGCCGATAACGAATACCCCTGCTCCCGGGCTTTTATCAAAGATCGAATCCCCGTCGAGGATTGTTGCGAATACATTCTTTCCACATCCCGCCAGGTATTCCGGCAGATCTGTATATATTACCTTTACCCTGGCAATGGAACCCATGGTCGCCTGCACCACCTTGGGATTGTATGCATCAACACAGTCGTCAGAGCATATGATCTCTTTTAAACCAAACCAGTCGGCCGTGCGGATAATCGTGCCCAGGTTACCCGGATCACGGATGCTGTCAAGTGCAAGTTGAACCGGTGTATCTGAGATATGCTCCAGGTGCCACTCGGGGATACGGCATACAGCGAGGGCCTGGTTGGGTGTCGAGAGGCCGCTGATGCGTTCCAGATCTTTCTGGCTTACCTGATGAACAACAATATTCCTTTTTCCTGTTATTTCCTGCTTTCCTTCCACCCACTCCGCAAGTCCGAATACCTCTTTTACATGGATATCGGAAAGGATCAATTCCTCAACGATCTTCTTCCCTTCAGCCACGAACAAGCCATACTCCCGCCTGAACTTAATCTGTTTAAGGGATTGGATTTGTTTTATTTGGGCCTTGCTTATCAAGATTGTGGCTGTTGGAGGATGGGTCTTTGACTAACTTCAGATATCAACCTTCAAATATCAGATATCAGATTTCATCAGTGCGTTTTGGTCATACTCGCAGGAATCACAAGAATAAAATCCGCCAGTGCTTCATTCTCCTCCTCCAGTTCATTGATGTCGTCCTGCTCTACACTTGCGATGGTCATAATATTCAGCCCCGGCTGATATTCATTCAGGTACCACATAATACCCTCGAAATTATTACTGTGGTAGGTGCCATGGTAGTGGATAAATAGTTTGCCGTCAGGAAGGTTCTGAGTTATAAAGTATGCCATGGTGGCATCTTTGATGGCCTGGGCTTTGGGGAAGTTTTCGGATGCATGGCCTCCCATACCGCCACCCATATCGAGCATGGCCAGATAACCCGGTAATTCCGGATCATAGGCTACAGGCAGGGGAGGGAAAAACATTTTTGCATGCTGCCCCAGGCTGTCAAGCGCTTCAAATCCTCCTTTAAAAACAATGGAGGCATATCTCCTTGGAATATTAGTGGCTATGAATGGAAGACCTTTCGCTTTGGCAAATTCCACCAGCGGTTTATAGTCGGTTTCATAGTTCGGCCACAGTCGCGCCTGCGTTTCGAAACTCCTTGTGCTGATCTTACCACTGACGTACTCATCAAGGATCAGTTGGCCGTCACGCTCAAACATCTCCGCACCCAGGACGAGATCATCTTTTTTCTCTTCAAAAAGATCTGAGGTGAGCTCGTATTGCAGCCAGTGGCAAACAGGATTATTATGCAGTTCTCCGAAAAGGATCACATCTGCTTCCAACGCTTTTTTTAACATTTTAGCATAGGTAGTGCTCTTTCCGTTTACGGTGTATAACTGGTAAGCTTTCTTGTCTGCTTTCATGGCCAGCATGATAAATGCCGCCAGTAGCAGGGGGAGTATTGTTTTTTTCATGTTTATTCGTTTTTATATTTTTTCCTGATATCCTCTGCGATCGGCACAGCCTGCCCGTATTCATCTATTCGTACAAAGGTAATGGTGGTTGAGCAAACCACCTGCTCATTATGGGCAGAGAAATTAAATCGCCTTGCTTCCAGCATAATGGTCAGAGAGGACTTTCCCATACGTACCACCTTGCCGTAAATACGGATGTGATCGTTGACCTTCACAGGTTTTTTAAAGACCACCTCGTCCATTTTCAGGGTGATCATATTTGGTGTGCAGCAAACCGATGCCGCGTAGGTCCCGCCGGCTTCATCCAGCCAGGCCAGCATCTTGCCGCCAAAAAGATTGTTATAAATGCCGATGTCGCCGGTCTTGCAAATTTGTGAGGATACCAATTCCATATCAGGTTGTGCGTTTTAATTCTTCTGCATGGAACATGAGCGGGAGAAGCTCTTGTATAGATGCAACTGCAAGTACGGGCCCTTTTTCACCCTTCATAACTACCCGTATCGGGTTGCCCTGCTGGTTTTCGTATTCAGCCATTGCCTGCCGGCATGCACCGCATGGGGCTACCGCGTCTTCAATACAAAAATGTTCGGCCCTGGCACTGATGGCAATGGCTTCAACCTTTTCATCAGGATATTGCGCTTTGGCATAGAAGATCGCCACACGTTCAGCACATAAGCCTGAAGGATAGGCTGCATTTTCCTGGTTATTTCCTGTAAAAACCTTTCCGTTGGATAGCTTCAGCGCAGCACCAACACGATATTGTGAATATGGGGCATAGGCGTTCTTGATCGACTCCTCTGCCAGTTCCATCAATTCCCTGTCTGATTGTTCAAGATCACCAACAGAAGGGTATTCCTCAACAGTGATCCGGATATCTTTTTTTATCATAAATTTACAATATACCCTATATTATACAGAATCAGGGCTTAAACTGTTACACTAGCCTTGTTCCTTGTCATCGATGTCCTTTTCGGCTTTTTCTTTAGAATAACTTCCGTCGAGGATGGATTTATAGGTGGCCGGGTCTTCCAGGATCTCAATTGCCCTTTTGATCTCCGGGTCAAAATCCAGTGAGGCCCTGATCTTTCCTTCCTGGTAGTAATACCGGGATACGATCTCCATTTTCAGTAACTTGCTGATCTCTTCCTTATGCGTGACCAGATCTTCCTCCTTGCTGTGCTTCATCGCTTTTTGCAGCGATAAAAATTGTTCTTCTATGGCGTCAAAAGAACCCTCCTTAGTCGCAGATTCCTTGAGTTCGTCGAGCTTCTCTTCACAGGCTGTGGTATAATCATATTCCTTGTCGGACAGGAAGGCGACAAAATCACTATAGATCTCATCCGTGATCGTAAACTCTTCCGGCGCCGGTATATCAGGATGTTCCCTCACGAATTTCGTGGCATAGTCGAAGATGAGGAATTTTGTGAACAGGCTGGTGAGTATGCGGCTGTATTTTACCGGTCCCATTTTGATATCGGGATCAATGCCCCCTCCGTCATACACTACCCTGCCTTTCTTTGTCTTAAACTCATTTACCAGTGAATCAGGAATTTTGGTGAAATACCCGTCTTCGTCCTTGTGCGAATAATCAATGGCCTGGATGCACCTCCCCGAAGGAATATAATATTTGGCCACGGTTATTTTCATCTGTGAATTATAGCTGAGTGGAACGACATTCTGTACCAGCCCTTTCCCAAATGAACGCTGCCCGAGAATAATCCCCCTGTCCATATCCTGTATGGCTCCTGCTACGATCTCCGAGGCGGAAGCACTTTGAGGATTTACGAGAACCACAAGCGGAACTTTTGTATCAATGGCGCTGAAGCGTGTATGATGTTCCTTGTTTCTATCTTCAAGCCTGCCCTTGGTGCTAACCACCAGTTCACCTTTGTCAACGAAGATGTTCGTGACATTCACTGCCTCGGCAAGAAGACCTCCCCCATTGTTCCTCAGATCGAGTATTACCCCTTCCACTTTATAATTGTTCTTAAGGTCGAGATAAGCATCTTTCACCATGGCACCTGCCTGCTGGGTAAAGCCGGTGAGTTTGATATAGGCTATATTATCATCCAGCATTCCGTAATAGGGGATATCCTTGATCTTGATGTTCTCACGTTCGATCTCAAACGCAAGGGGAGCATCCGTCCCATCCCTCTCAACAACCAGCGTAACGGTGGTCCCCGGCTGCCCCTTCAGGAACTTACTTACCTCGTCGGAGGGCTTGTCAACCATGTCTTCACCATTGATCGACAACACCCTGTCGCCTGCTTTTAGTCCTGATCTCTGAGCTGGAAAGCCTTCATAAGGTTCCGATATCACCACATAATTTCCATTTTTATGGATCAAAGAACCGATGCCTCCATACTGCCCTGTGGTGATCATACGGTAATCCTCGATCTGTGATTCAGGAATGTACACCGTGTACGGATCAAGGGTAGCAAGCATCGACTCGATGCCCTCCACCATTAGCTCACCCGGGTTTATCTCGTCTACATAGTTCTTATTCAGCTCGTTATAAAGGGAGATAAAGATCTCCAGGTTCTTTGATATCTCGAAGTTATTCTCATTCTGTGCCTTGACAACAGGATTGATACCTGCTACAAGTATCATTACGACCAGGAATGGGATCAACAGTTTTTTATGGGTCATGATACGGGTGTGTTTTGTTGTGGGTTGTTAGCTATCTCTGAAATTAAACGATGCAGTGCTGCGATTATTTTCTTTTCGATCAATGGATATGTTTCTTCCTCATTTCCAATATAAATAAGTGAAAAAATAATGCTCCTTTGCTTGTCTGCCAGTTCATCATAAAGTATACGCTTGTTCTTTCGGTAAGCCTCCCTGCAAATTCGCTTAATGCGATTGCGTTGTACAGCCTTTTTAAAGTGCTTCTTTGAGGCGCTGATAAGCACCTTTGCGGGGTACTTGCCATCCGCGGGGACTGTTTGCCAGTTTACCCGGAAGGGATATAGCAGGAACCCATTGCCTGATGCAAAGAGCTGTTTAATCCGTTTGCTGCTCTTTAATCTTTCTTCTTTCCTGAATGTATGTCTGAGTTTCATCGATTAAAGGTTTTCCTGCATAAAAAAAGGGATAAAAGCATTTACCCCTCTTAAACCCTTATGATATGTAACTTTCAATTATTTCTTTTTGTTCAATCTCTGAATATATTGCTCAATTGCCATGGTCATGGATGGTGCTGTCTTGGTGGGAGCAGAGATATTCAGCTTGAGCCCGGCATCACCTATTGCTTTAGCAGTGGTTGGTCCGAATGCTGCTATAAGAGTAGAATTCTGTTCAAATTTGGGGAAGTTCTTTAACAGGGATTTTACTCCTGACGGGCTGAAAAAGATCAACATGTCGTACGATGCAATGTCCAGGTGTGAAAGATCGCTTGCCAGTGTTTTGTAAAAAACGGCTTTCTGGTAGTCTATTTTTGCATCATCAAGCTGTTTTGTCATGCTTGCTTTATGGATATCGGAGCATGGGAGGAGGTATTTTTCATCCTTATGCTTTTTAATGATTTCCAAGAGCTGCTCAAAACTTTGCTTGCCGTGAAATATCTTCCGCTTTCGGTACTGTACATATTTCTGAAGATAGAAGGCGGTCGACTCTGAAATACAAAAATATTTCATGGTATCGGGAACATCCACCCTGAGTTCCTTGGCAAGGCGGAAGAAGTGGTCAACTGCATTTCTGCTTGTAAAGATAATGGCCGTAAAATCTAGCAGCTGTATACGGGTCTGCCTGAATTCTTTTGAACCCACTCCTTCGATTTTTATAAACTTGTTGAAATCTATATTGAGGTTGTGGTTCTTGGCGAGTTCCCCGTAAGGAGATTTCTCCAGATCAACTGGTTCTGGTTGGGATACAAGAATGTTTTTAATCTTCACTTTTGGCACCTTTTTAATGAAACATCTAATTCTTCTCTAACCTTGTCAGTTCTTTTTCAGTTTATGTTTCGAATCACTATTTTAGCCAGAACAATAATTGGTAAAATTTCGAGGGTGCAAAGATACAAAAATAAATGAAATGGAGAAAATTTTATGATCTTGAATCCTATCTGCGCTTCACGAATAATACGGTAAGTATAAGTCAGGAATAGAACTAATAGGCTGATATAGAAGAATATGTATGGATTGGAAAAGGCCATGCATGCCACAAGCGGCAATAATACAATGCCGGCAAAAAGGTTAAACAGGTACATGTTGCCCAGGAGCTCAACTGCATGTTCTCCCGTGTTGAAAAGGACAGACAGGAGCCTGGAGAGGCCAAGTTTGAAAATCCAGAAAATGAAGAAAAAACCCAGTAAAGCAAGATAGAGCAAGCCACCGCTTAAGGGCAGTTGTAATTGCGGCAGGAGGGGTATTGAAAGGTAAACGAAGAGTGATATTACCGGCAGATAAATCAGGAACAGGACCAGGCCGATTCGTTCGTTGAAAAGATTCCCTTCACGCATAAGCTGGTTTGCATAGTTTTTCGCGAATACTGCCCTGAAGATCATGTCCAGTCTTCGTTTGAAGAACAATTTTCCCCATGCAAGCAAAACAAAGCACAATATGATGATCCCGGATACCCAGTATGGATGGTGAAACACATCCCTGCTTTCTGCATTCATCTCCCCGATAACCTTTTGCTCCGTTATTAAAGAAGGATATGCTTCCACCGGTTTGTGATGTAAAACAGAATCGTAGGATATGCTGTCTGTTGGGAGTTGCTTCATATTGTAAGGATGCACAAATTTAATCATTTATCCCCTTTAAGATTAGCCTGGTTTTTTATACATTTGTTTTATTCACACATTACATATTCCTATTTACCGATTTTAACTGATTTAACTATGTACAACATCATCATCTTTGGCCCTCCGGGTTCTGGCAAGGGCACGCAGAGTTTAAAACTTGCTGAAAAATACAAGCTTACGCATATATCCACCGGTGATATTTTTCGTGCGGAGATCAAAGCAGGATCGGAACTTGGCCTGCGCGTCAGGAGCGTCATTGAGAGCGGGGAGCTTGTTTCTGATGAACTCCTGCTCGATCTGTTGCGCTCCGCCATACAGAAGTACCCCGGAACAGAAGGTTTCCTTTTCGACGGCTATCCCCGTACCCTACAGCAGGCCCACGACCTCGAAGAACTGCTTATGGAAGTAGGTGGGCAAGTAAACATCGTGCTGGCCCTCGACGTTCCTGATGATGAACTGATGGATCGCCTCTTGAAGCGTGCCCGGATAGAAGGCCGAAAAGATGATACAGAAGAAGTGATATCAAACAGGCTTGATGTGTACCATAGCCAGACCAGGCCCCTCATGGATCATTACGCTGCCCAGGGAAAAATGGAAAGTGTGGATGGCGTGGGATCGATCGAAGAGATCTTCGGTCGTCTCTGCGGAAAGATAAGCAAATAGTATTGAATACTGAGATTGTTCCGGGATCTCATATCCGGATACTGAATACTACAATTTATTTTAGCAGATCCCTGGCAACACTTACCGTGTTATCGGAGTTATATGTCACTTCAAATCCAAGTTTCTTGAAAACAGCTATCATAGCCTTATTGTCCTTGGTGGTTTCTGCAAAGATCTTGTTCATCTTCCATTTCTTTGCGATCTCAATACAATAGCTGGTCAAAATAGTTCCCAGTTCGCGTTTCTGGAAAGCATCGGTGATCAATATGGCATATTCAACGGAAGTCAGGTCAGGATCGGCGATAAGCCGGCCGACACCGATAAGCTTTTTCTTTCCTTTTTCTTTGATCTCGGCAACGATTGCGATCTCTCTTACATAATCGATATAGCAGAATTGAGTAGCTATCTCGTGTGAATCATAGTGGAAATTATACCTGAAACGCGAGTAGATCGATTCCTTCGAACAACTGCCCAGAAGATCAAGCCAGAGCGGTTCGTCTTCGGGTTTGATCGGTCGCAGGGTGATGGGTGTTCCGTCGTTCAGTTTGCTTTTCTTTACCAGTTTTTCCGGATAGGGGTGGAGAAGCAGGTGTGAGTATTCCGGAAACTTTTTGCCAACTGCTTCCTTATCCAGGACGATACGTGCATCAAGGGCAACGGCTTCTGTAGTGGTTAGCAGCAGGGGATTGATATCGAGTTCGGCTATCTCAGGATAATCTGCCGCCAGGTACGACATCCTGATCATGATCTCGATCAGCTTTTCAATGGCTTTTGGTTCGCTTCCCCTGTATCCCTTCAGGAGAGGATAAATCTTCAGGTTTTTGATCATTCTCAGGGCCAGCGTTTCGTTCAAGGGCGGAAATCCGAGTGATTTGTCCATGAACAACTCTGCAGCTGTGCCTCCCATACCGATCATGATCGATGTGCCGAAGATCGGATCTTTTTTGATGCCCAGAATGAGCTCGATCGCATCTTTTGCATTGAACATGGGCTGGACGGTCACTCCTTCTATGTTTGCCTCGGGCATTTTCTGCTTGATGCTCTCGGTCATGTTCTTATAGGTCATCCATACCGTGTTCTCATCCTTGATATTCAGGGCAACACCGCCAATGTCGGATTTATGGGTGATGTCGGGTGAATGGATCTTGATCACAACCGGATAGCCTATTTTATTGGCAATGTCAGCCGCCTGCAGCGCAGAACGTGCGATCACCGGTTTGGTGGTATTGATACCGTAAGCATCGATCAGGGACTTTGACACTTCCTCCGAGAGGATGGTTTCTTTATCAAAATGTTCCAAAGAAAAAGCCTTATATACTTTTCTCCTGTCCATCTTGAATGAAACCGGGATGTCTCTTGGCGTTTCAAAGAGTATGTCGAGGTTCCTGGAATATTTTGCCAGTGTCATGAATGCCCTGATGGCATCTTCAGGTGTGGAGTAGACCGATATTCCTTTTTCGAGGAAGATCTTTTTTCCATCCGTCATGCTCTGTCCGCCCATCCATGCGGCGAGGATGGGTTTCGAATGATGTTCCGATATCTTTGCGATGGCTTCAGCAGTCTTGGTAGGTTCGGTCATGGCCTGTGGTGTAAGGATCACCAGCACAGCATCCACTTTTTCATCCTTCAGCACGATCTCAGTTGCCTTGGCGAACCTTTCCGGGGGTGCATCCCCGATCACATCAACGGGGTTGCCATGCGACCAGAAAGGAGGTAATACCTCATCAAGCTTTTGCATGGTATCGTCGGAGAGCAGTGTTAAACCACCTCCCATTGAGATGAGTGTGTCGGTAGCCATAACACCAGGACCGCCCGCATTGGTGACAATGGCGAGCTTTGATCCTTTGGGTATGTTCCGGCGCGATATCAGGTCGGTAAAATTGAAAATATCCCCTATATCGTAAACTCTTGCAATACCGGCACGTTCAAACATGGCATCATAAATATTGTCTTCCGAAGCCATGGCTCCGGTATGCGATGCGGCAGCTGCAGCTGATTCCGGGAAGCGGCCTGCTTTATATACGATGATCGGCTTCTTGCGTGCGAAAGCACGTGCAGCAGTCATGAATTGCCTTGCAAAGGTGATGCTTTCAACATAAAGGATGATCGACTTTGTATTGGGATCCTGCCCGAAATAGTCGATCAAATCGCCAAATCCTACGTCCATGGTATTTCCGATGGAAACAAAATAGGAGAAGCCGATATTCTGTTCGATCGCCCAGTCGAGAGCTGATGTACACAGGGCCCCTGATTGTGATATAAATGCAACATTGCCTTTCTTTGGCATGTTGGCAGCGAAGCTGACATTCATTTTATATCCGGGCACGATGATTCCGAGGCAATTCGGTCCGATCACCCTCATGCCTTCCCATTTGGCAACTTCTGCTTTTACCTCTTCTTCGAGCTTGCGTCCTTCTTCACCCGATTCTTTAAATCCGGCCGACATAATGATGATGCCGAGAACCCCCATTTCACCGCATTCCTTGATAAGCTTGGGTACCCTGTGACCGGATGTTGCGATCACTGCCAGGTCGGGAGTCTTAGGTACACTTTTGATATCGGGATAACATGTGATCCCCATAACCGCTTCATATTTCGGATTGATGGGATATACAACTCCCTGGAAGCCTCCGCCAACAAGATTTTTAAGTGCTATACCGGCAACGGAATCAGGGTTATTCGACACACCGATCAGGGCAATCCTTTTCGGCCTGAATATCTTATCAAGTGTTTTAATGGGCATGTGGTAAAAATTTAAAAAGTTATGGTAGCGTTAAGCCTTAAAATCGTGTGCAAAGGTAGGAACAAAAAACCACATTGTGAAATCATTAACAAAAAAATAACCCATCAGAATAAAGGAGTTGGAACTCAGAATTCAGAAGAAAAAAACCCGCTTATTGCTAAGCGGGTGTAAAAAATATATATGATAATTAGTTTATTCTGCCTTCTTTGGTGTTTTGAGTAGAATAGTGAGCACAGTTCCTATCAGGACAGCGGCACCGGTAATGGTAAATGCGAGTCCGAAGTTGCCAAGATCACCAAGACGACCACCAAGCATGGGGCCTAATATACCACCTACTCCGTATGAAAGGAATACAAAAGGATAATTTTGCCCTACGTTCTTGGTTCCGAAAGTATCTGCGGTAATCGTTGGGAAGAGTGCGAAGTTTCCACCGAAGTTGAATCCGATCAGGGTAGCACCGATATAGAGCAGTATCTCGTTACCAGCCATAAAAGTGAATAAGATAACGATGATACCCTGAGTGGCAGTCATGATGATGATAGAAGTTTTCCTGCCAAGTTTATCGCTCATCATACCCCAGAGAATGCGGCCCAGCCCGTTGGCCAGACTGAAAAATACTGCCATGGCTGTACCGGCAACAGCGCTTGCTGAAACCGGATCCATGCCTGCATTTTGCAAAGCTTCTATAGGGTAGAGCTTCATCAGTCCGATTGACATCAGTCCTGCACCTGCGCTAAAAACAAAGGTCAGGAAAATCATATAGAACTGAGGAGTTTTGAGCATCTGGCTGCTGGTGAAATTTACAGTACCCCTTGCTGCTGCACCTGTAGCATTTGCATCCGGTGCGCTATAGCCTTTTGGCAACCATCCTTCGGGTGGGTATTTCATCCACAGTCCACCAATGATAACCATGGCTGCAAATGCAATACCATACACGGTAAAGGTGTTTGACAGGCCCATGTTCTGGATAAGGTGGCCCCATGACCCGGCTAATTTCACCCATCCCATGGCTCCAAATCCAAATCCGGCAACCGCCAGACCGGTGATCATTCCCTTTTTATCCGGGAACCAGCGCATACCAACTGCAATAGGTACAACATATGCAAACCCGATCCCGGCGCCGCCCAAAAGGCCAATCAGCAGTACCAGTGACCAGAAGTTTGTTCCTCCGAACAAACCGGCAAGGGCATATCCAAGCCCCAAAACGATCCCTCCCAGAAAAGCAAGTTTTTGTGGCCCCCATGCATTTAACCTTTTCCCGGCAAATACCATAAAAAGTGCAAAAGCAGCCAGTCCTACAGAGAATACCACCTGGGTTTCCATCTTCGACCATCCTGCATTTGTAAGGTCAGGAGTAAACACTGACCATGCATAAATGGCTCCCAGTGCAAGTTGGATTAAAATAGCACCCACCACTACAAGCCAGCGATTCATAACTTTCGTATTTTCCATTATATTTTGGTTTTTAGTTTAAGAATTCAGTATTAAGTATTCAGTATTCAAAATCTGGCTCGCCAACCTGGTTCTCTTTTATACGTGTTACGTACATTTCCAACATCCTACTTACTTCCTCAGACATTTTCTCAGCTTCTTTCGGCATATTATAATTAAGGTCCTGACTAAGGATTATGAAATACCGAAGTTCTTCCAATGATGCCTGGGCTATATTATAAAACCCGGTTTTGTCCTGCTGACCTTTCCTCTTATAGCCTTCTGCAATATTGGCGGGAACTGAAACAGCTGCCCTCCTCATCTGAGAAGTGAGACCGTATAGTTCGTCCCCGGGAAAAGATTGGGTTGCTTCATATATGAGCAGAACCAATTGATGGGCTTTTGCCCAAACTTTAAGATTCCTGAAACTACCCTTAGTTGACATCTTCTGTATTCTTAATACTGAATACTGAATTCTTTTTAATAAAAAGCACCCCAGGTTTGTGACCTGGAATGCTCTGTTTTATAAGGTGATTATCGTTTTACTTCTACTTTGGCTCCGGCGATGATCTCTTCAACCACGCCCGGGTCAAGCAGTGTAGATGTGTCACCAAGGTTAGTGGCATCACCTTCACCGATCTTGCGGAGGATCCTCCTCATGATCTTACCGGAACGGGTCTTTGGCAGGCCGCTCACGATCTGGATCATATCAGGTTTTGCAATGGGTCCGATAAACTTGGTTACGGTATCGCGGATCTCTTTTTCGATGGTCTGTGATTCGTCTTCTGAAAGCTCATCACAGATCACGTAAGCATAGATTCCGGCACCTTTGATTTCGTGCGGATAACCAACGACAGCTGATTCGACAACTTTCGCATGCTGGTTGATGGCATCTTCCACTTCCGCAGTTCCGATCCTGTGGCCGGATACGTTGATCACATCATCAACACGGCCCATGATCCTGTAATAACCTTCTTCATCACGCTTGGCTCCGTCGCCGGTGAAGTAAAGGTTTTTATACGTTGAGAAATACGTCAGACGGCAACGTTCGTGGTCACCATAAGTCGACCTCAGCATACCCGGCCATGGGAACTTAATGCAAAGGTTCCCCTCAACACCATTTCCTTCGAGCTCATTCCCTTCGTTATCAACCAGGATGGGTTGAACACCCGGTAAGGGAAGTGTAGCGAATGAAGGCTTGGTGGGGGTAATACCGGAAAGTGGGGTGATCATAATACCGCCGGTTTCGGTCTGCCACCATGTGTCGACGATCGGGCATTTGCCTTGACCAACCATATCGTGGTACCAGCGCCATGCTTCTTCGTTGATGGGTTCGCCTACCGTACCCAGTGTTTTTAGTGAACTGCGGTCATATTTGCTTACAAACTCATTACCCTGTGAGATCAGGGCACGAATAGCAGTTGGTGCGGTGTAGAACTGGTTGACCTTGTGCTTTTCAACGACTTCCCAGAACCTGCCTGCATCCGGCCAGGTAGGAACACCTTCGAACATCACCGAGATGGCCCCGGTAAGCAGGGGCCCGTAAACGATGTAGGAGTGCCCGGTCACCCAGCCAATATCAGCAGTACACCAGTAAACATCGCCTTCGCTGTACTGGAATACATTTTTGAATGTGTATTCGGCAAAAACCATGTATCCGGCTGTTGTGTGAACAACACCTTTGGGCTTACCGGTAGAACCTGATGTATAAAGGATGAAGAGGATGTCTTCCGCATCCATTTCCTCTGCTTCACACACCGTATCCATGCCGTCGATGGCATCATGCCACCAGATATCACGGCCTTCTACCCAGTTGATGTCATCACCGGTACGTTTGTATACGATCACGTTGTCGACTGAGGGGCAGGTCTCAACTGCTTCATCAACAATGCTTTTAAGAGGGATGCTCTTGGTACCACGATAACCACCATCTGAAGTTACAACAAGGTTGCATTCAGCATCGTTAATACGATCGGCAAGGGCGTTGGCTGAAAAACCTGCAAAAACGATCGAATGAATGGCGCCGATCCTGGCACAGGCAAGCATAGCAATCGGAAGTTCAAGGATCATGGGAAGGTATAATGCGACCCTGTCACCTTTTTTAACTCCATTGGCTTTAAGTGCATTGGCAAACTGGCAAACTTTTTCATAAAGCTCACCGTAAGTGATGGACACTGCCGGTTCTTTGGGATCATTGGGTTCCCAGAGTAAAGCGGTCTGGTCTTTTTTATGGGGAAGGTTTCGCTCGAAAATGTTTTCGGTAATATTAAGTTTACCGTTCACGAACCAGTTTACATCGGGTTCAGTGAAATTCCAGTCAAGAACCTTGTCCCATTTTTTCCTCCAGATATAATCTTCTGCAATATCTCCCCAGAACTTTTCAGGATCGTTTACACTTTCCCCGTATTTCTGGAAATATTCCATCAGACTGGTGATTTTGTGTTTCATAGTTGTTATAATTTTTGATTGTTGAATAATTGATTTATTTGTTTCTTATTTCTTGTTGCTCGTTACTGGTTTCTCGTTGGGCTTGCCGGCTTCCGTAATTCCGCGCACCACGCACCGCGAACCGCCTCCCTAAAAGAAAAGGTACACTCCCAACAGAAAGCGTACATTTCCTATCTCTTTAATATCCTCAACTGTTCCATCGGCCTTGATGGTTTCTCCGTAGGCAGCTACTGTATATTCGATCTCCGGGGCTATCCTGAACCTGCCCGAATTGTAGATAAAACGCGGAGCAATGCGATACAGGTAAGCGATATTTGCACCACGCTGGTATGTAGGACCTACAAGGTCTTCTCCTGCTCCCATATTCTTCGAATAGCCTGCCAGCAGCCCGACCTGCCAGGTCTTGCCATTGGTATGTATATCAAGCCAACCGGAAGCTGTGCTGACAGGTGCATAAACGACGTAGTCTTTCATCGGGTCAGTATAGCTTTCAACACCATATCCACCGATCATGAGCCTGTCGTATGGATCTTCGGCATAGACTCCTTCAAGCTTGAATGTAATCTTGGGAAACCTGAGTTTGAGGTATATCATCTCAGACAGGCTTCCTATTGTCTCAGAGGTTTTATAATTGCTGTCAGTAGACAATCTTGGCAGGAGTGTTTTATAGTTAATACCTGCCCCGACCAGGAATTCTTTGTTTTCTTCCTTGTTTATGTTGTGATACTCAATGCGAAAGTTGAATGTTGGAATAGCACTGTTCCTGATGTATTTCTCGCTCGCTCCATCAGGCCCTGTACTCACAAAATCCAATTCCGACAAGGCTGTAAGTATGAAATTGAATTTACCCAGGTTTTGGGTAACCCTGATCTGAGGGTTCCTGCTGAAAGGCTGGAAAGGTGTTCCGGTGTTAAACGAAACCACCCCCGGGAAACATGCCGTGACAAACATGGGGTGCCAGAATTGCCCGACCAGCAAACTTGTTTTGGTCCACTGTAACTTAACAAAGGCATGACGCAACCTGAATCCATTGATATCGCCGTCTGAGTGTCCGAAGAATGCCCCTTCGATCACTCCGGACGTTTTTGCTCCCAATGCATCAGGGCCGGTGATGGTACCGCGCAGCCTGGTTTGGATGGAGAGCATGTTGAAATTTGCTTTGGCATTGATGTCGTTTCCTTCAGCGTCCAGTTTTTCATTTGCAGGGTAAAGCAGAAAATGTCCTTCGCGTGCTGCAACGGTCTGCCTGGAATCCCAGAAAATGTCGGTTTTAACGAAACCTGAAAACCTGATCCCGAAAGCGGGCTCATCCTGGGCAATTATAACGACTGAAAGGATGCATGAAAAAATGAATAAAATCAGGCCTTTTTTCATAGTTAATTGCGCTTTGGGTTTAGCTGTTAAATAATTAACAATTAATTTATTAGGCAAACAAAATTAGCATAATTTTCTACATTAAAAAATCATCCGGCGGACATGCATAATACTGCATAAGTGTCTGGTATACAGCAAAAAGATGGCTTGATTCAGATTGATTAAAAATAAGTATCAAGTATAAGCGCCAATGTTTCAGGCTTTTAGCGCAATTATGATCGGGAAACAAAAAGCCCCATATCCATATAATTTAGAGGCGTTTTAAATTGATAAATCCAGATTAGAATAGCTTATCCGGAGTATCGAGTTTCGGGTGTTGCGTTCTGGGTTGATGCTGAACAGGGAATGAATTGCATTACATGGCTTCTACCAGATCGTCGGTAAGTTCCATGTTGTGGAATACGTTCTGGACATCATCATCTTCCTCGAAAACCTCGATGATCTTCATAACCTTTTTAGCATCCTCAAGGGGGAGGGTAACGGTATCTTTTGGGATGCGGCGCAATTCCGCACTTTCGGGTTCGATATTGAGTTCTTCCAGTTTCTTCATCATGGAACCAAAATCTTCCATGGCGGTGGTCACGGTGATGAAGTTTCCTTCTAATTCTATGTCTTCCGCACCTGCGTCGATCATTTCCAGTTCGAACTCCTCCTGGTCGAGATCACCCATCGGGATGGTAAACACGCCCTTGCGGTCGAAAAGGAAACTCAGTGATCCGTTGGTGCCCAGGTTCCCGCTGAATTTATTGAAGATCGCACGTACATTGCTTACCGTACGTTGCTGGTTATCTGAAGTGCATTCTACATATGCTGCTATGCCATGCGGAAGGTAACCTTCAAAGGTATATTCGGCAAAATTGCTTGAGTCTTTATCTTTGCCTTTATTGATAGCCCTTTCGATATTATCCTTGGGCATACTGGCACCCTTTGCATTTGCGATGGCAAGCCTAAGCCTTGGATTCCCTTCAGGGTCGGGGCCACTCTCTTTCACTGCAATCGTGATCTCTTTGATGATCTTGGAGAATATCTTCGAACGTTTGGCGTCATTGGCACCCTTTTTCCTTTTAATAGTGGACCATTTATTGTGACCGGACATGATAGTTTGTACTTTAGTTTATTAGCTTTTAATTTTCGTCGCAAATATACGAAATTCATTGGAATTCATCAGCTGGCAATGGGCCCCTCGACTTCGCCCGGGACAGGCTTTTGGCCCTGGGCATTGGGCGTATTGAATACAGATTTAGAATTGAAGCAATCTATGCACGAAAATTTTGGGATGCACCGGCGGAATTATTGAAAAATGCCCCATGGAATGGTACATGTGAAACCTTGAATGTCGAATGAGAAATGAAGGGGGATGGGTATAAAAAAAGGGGAAACAGAATCAAATCCATTTCCCCGTTTCAGGATATCGGAATGGATCTACCATCCCAATAAGGTGATCCCAGCCGCAAACTGATGTAGTTCGGGGCCTTTGTCCTGGCGGAACATCGGGACTAAATTGTATGTCGCGAAGAGATTAATAAATCCCCATCCGACCCTTACCGAGGCATCTGCCTTAAATGGTTGCAGATGAAAATCGTCGTATGTATGCGTCTTGCTGTAGTTCGGTGAGGTACGGGTCCAAACATCTTCATACTGACCAGTTGAGGGATCATACTGCGTAAGGGTGTACTCTTTGTTTAGTTCATTATAGTATTTCTTCTGCCACGACCAGAGTCTTACCCCCAGGATCACTCCAAGGCTTACATGGAATGAATTGCGTTTTTTGAGTGCCTGGTTCTGCCATTCGAATAGCAGCGGGATCTGCAGGTATGCTATGGCCAGTTTCGACTTTCGCACGCTAATGCCTTCGTCGATATATCCGATCAGGTATGAAGAATCAGGGTTGAGGGTTGTGGGCCTCCTGAAGCGGTAGTTATTCCATTGCAACCCGATACCGGTGAGCATACCCCACTCCTGGTTTTTGCTCAGCGCAATGTTCTGCTCGTAAAGGTTTAGGTTTACCTGCATGGATTTTTCCATTCTCAGGTCCATGTATTCATCTTCCGGACGGAATTTCATGTTGAAGTCCTTGGTGAGGAAACCGTTAATACCAAGCTCCACACCGGCCCAGTGGCCGTTGAATTTGCGGCGCTTGACCTTGCACCACCTGACATTCCCGTCTTCGGAAACGATTAATCGCCTGTTGCCGATTGTAACCTTGGTCGAGTCCTCATCTATCACTTCAACGTAAATGCCCGCTATTTTAACCTTTGTGGTATCGCCATAATCGTTAGTTTCAACGCTGATCTTCTCATCTTCACCAATAACATCACTTGAAACAATAGTGAGCGTTTCTGGTTTTCCCACAATATCGATGGTACCGGCGCCTTTTGTGGCAGATTCCACAATTTTACTCGCCTGAATGGTGGCCGATCCTGCTCCGCTCGCACTTGCTTTGCTTACTTCTGTTTCGAGTGCTCCGGCATTCAGCTCGCCTGCTCCGCTCACTTCAGCCTCATGCTTTGCAACACTGCCTGACAGTTTCAGTGTGGCTGCACCCGAGACAACAGAATGGATCTGATCAAAATAAACTTCCAGTTTTATACCGGAAGCGCCACTGGCTCTGATGCTGAGGGTTTCTCCTCTTATCGCTGTCAGCCCCTCCAGGTCGGTTGCACCATGAATGATCAGCTTTTCCAACTCAGGCATGGTGATATAAACTGCCATCTTATCTGATTTCATGATCCCTTTCGAAGAGATCTCTAGCGTTCCGTTCTGAACAATGGTCTTAACTTTTTCAATGTTCTTCGTTTCTGTTTCAAGCACGACCTTTGCAGTGTTCCCCTGGCTCAGATAAATATCAAATGAGCCACCGGCATCAATAGCCGTAAAAGACCCCACTTCACGTACTTCCTTGCTGAATTCCTGTGCTTTTAACCCGCTTATGAATAGCAGGGTGAAGAGTAATAATCCTATTTTTTTCATGAGTTTATAGTTTGTGTTTTCCAGTGTGACGGACATGCTAGATCAAAAGTTACAAGCAGGGCGACATATAAGAATGCGAGAATGCGAGAATACGAGAATACGAGAATTCGAGAGTACGAGACTGTAAAGACAATGACGACAATAATTACAATTCCTAACGCCAGGCCCCTTTTTTGTAACTTTATCGAACCTTATCCGTCCTATGTATAAATCAGGATCTCGGTTATTGGATCAATGACTACCCGTGAATATAATAATTGTGTAGACCAGCATGCGGATGGTTTGTACAGGTTCATCCTGAAAAACCTCAGGGATGAGCACAGTTCGCATGATGTGGTTCAGGACTCTTTTGAAAAGCTCTGGGTGAATCATAACAAACTGGATGGAGATAAGGCGAAAGCATACCTGTTCACAACGGCTTATCATACCATGATCGACTACATCAGGAAGCAGAAGCATACCGAAGCAATGGATGGTATTCCGGAAAAATATGAGGGTGATCATACAACTTATTCCGATCTGGCTGAAATATTGAATGAAGCTCTGGAAAAGTTGAATGAAGTGCAGCGCTCAGTTATCCTGCTCAGGGATTATGAAGGCTATTCTTACAGGGAGATCGGGGAAATCACAGGACTGAACGAATCGCAGGTAAAAGTGTATATCTACAGGGCAAGGGTATTTTTGAAAAATTATATTGTGAGCCCTGAGTACGTTATATAAATGGCAAAAAAACAACATACAGCAAATGAACATGACGACTTCACCCTGAAGCCGGACCTGTCCATTACTTATAGGGGGAAAGCTTCCCTCAAACGCTCGGAGGAGACCGGCATTCCATTGGTGGATGAGGCTGCTATTGCCAATATGGAGGGCGATGTACCGGGCAGGGAAGTCGATGCTGAACTGGCTGCGCGTTATGCCAGTACCAGGTTGAGGCCTGATTTGAACATCCGGTATCCTGATCCTGCCTCCTTGAAGAGAAGACCAGGATTGATCCCGGTCTATACCCGCTATGCTGCTGCGGCCATCATCTTATTGCTCATAAGCATCGGGTCATGGTTCATTTTCAATCCGGCATCCATACCGGAAACCGGAAGATACGACCTTACTTTTCTGGGGAAAACGGATGCCAGATTGGATGCAGTTACACAATCGGCAGCCTGCCTGGAGATAAGAGCAGTCGGCGATATCGTGACATCAAGCTCTTCAAGGGAAGCAATACAACTTGAGCGGATGGATGCGAACACCGGTGTGGAAATTGAAAGTTCTGATCTGCTTGCCAATAATATACCCATACTGTTGTCAAGGCCTGTTTTATTTCCCCAACCGGCCATCAGCAGCCTGCAGCTTGCAGCCGGTAACCAGGAGCCAAAGAAAAAAGGGCTGCTTGGCAGGATGTTCTCAGGCTTTTTTAACAAAGTGTCTGCCCCCTTTGATCGCGATGGAAAAAGTGCAACAGGCACCACTAACGACGGTTTCCTGTGGAATGTAGCACAACTGGGGGTAAAGAGCATTAATGTTCTTGGTGATCATGATTATACCCTTGTAAGAGATTATAATGAGAAGGGCAATGTGAAGGGCGTGATTGTTCTGGATGAATAATTCTGAGAAGCTCCAAATACTAATAATCAAGATCCAAAACAAATATCAAGATCCAATACTATATTCTGCTTTTGGAGTCTCTGAGTTTTTTAACTATTGATGAGAAGATTCTGACTAATTGTGATGCTTCATCAATTTGCTGATCAATTTTTGTTTTTGATAATTCATTGCTCGTATTCCTGATAATTTTTAGCCAATATCTGCTCTCTTTTGCTTCTTTAAGGCATATTTTTATTCGATACATGAAGTCTTTTTTACTAAGACACTCATTGGCTTCAATATAATTCGCCCCGACTGATCCAGATGATCGTATTAACTGATTGATATCATCTTTCAGGAAAAAGTCTGTATTCAAGGATCTTAAAAATAATCTGACCTCGGTAGCAAACTGCTGAGTTCTTTCTTCCAGTTCATTCATATTGACAACTTCATTTATATATTAATACCAATAAATTGAAATTGTCCTCACTAAAAATGAAGATATTTTGAATCTTTTAACTTTGGAACCTGGATCTTGTCCTGGATCTTGTACCCCTGGAACCTGGATCTT
>JAZBOU010000073.1:0-5432 GCA_036351275.1 Bacteroidales bacterium | reverse complement strand
TTTTGTTGCGTGGCAGCGGCCTGGTTGTTGGCTTGCTGTTCGGCCTGGTCTCCGGCCAGCCTTGCCCTGCGGCCTGCCAGACCTCCCACTACTGCACCAATTGCAGCCCCTTTGCCAGCATCCCCAGAAATGGCACCGATGGCAGCACCAGCTGCTGCACCCTTTGCAGAGCCCACAACAGCTGATCCGTCAAGTGAACGGTCGGCCTCCTTAGCTTGTACCTGGGGAGGACTTATGGGGTCAACGCCGGTTTGCTCTTTGGCCCATTTGTAACAGGCGATCTCATCCGCATCCTGGGTTTGCTGGTCCTGGTTGTTGGCCGGAAACACAAATAGCCCGAGCCCTTTGGCAATAGAGGTATTGGTGGATACGGGCGATGCAGCTTGCTGTGCAGCCTGATCCTGCGCATGGAGGCTTATGAGTCCGAATACCATTCCCGCAGAGATAATTATGGTCTTGAATTGGTTCATTTTTATTTCGTTTTAAATATTATAGATCATTTGGATTGATAAAAACGTAGCCCAGCTGCCGCAGGGCATCGGCTTCGTTATAAAAGGTAAAGGTCTTTACAATCTTGCCATTTTCCACTTTATATGCAGCATTGGCCCAGATCGTGACCATATTTCCGTCTTTGTATTTGATCTGCAGTTCTGCCCAGCTCGATACCCATTCACCCCTGTTATAGCCCTGCTCAATATGTACCGGAGCGACCTGTAGTCTGCTGTACTTGATATTTTCATACAGATGCTCAACATTGTATTTCCAGGATTCGAGGGCCTGGTCTTTTGAAATGGAATCCCCGAACGACGGACCCAGCCCCTGATATGATTCATCCAGCAATGTCTCCATTGTTTCGTAATCGAGGTTTTCGACCGCCTCGATGTAGCTCTCAACCACCGAGATATTATTTTCGGCATTTTTTACGCCTTTAGAACAGGATATCATTAGGGGTATTGCAATTAGCAAATAGATTATTTTTTTCATTATTTAAATTGTTAAGTTGTCAGTAGTGTCTGGATAGCTTTATTTGTCCAATATCCTGGAGGCAGGATGATGGGAGAAAACCGCAGGCTCAGGGCAGCTTATAACCCTGTGCCGGCGGTTAGGCAATTATTATTCTATATCGATAATGACTTTTTTTATTGAGCCCGTAAACTTTGTTTCTACAGGTCCATAGCCAATATTCTCATTAACGGCTACCGGAGTCTGGTTGTCGAGCCCTACATCTGCGGTTTCATCTGCAGAGAAGATATTGGGCTGTGTTTTTTCGATACGCCCATTAGCGACTGATTTGCCGTCGACATAAATGGTAAGATCTCCACCTTTACCGAGGCCGTCGCCATCATAGGCAAAGTCAAATTTCAAAGTTACGGCGCCTTGCGGAAGTTTCTTGCTACTGGAAATAACATAGTGCTCCAGGCCAAGAAAATTATATATGAACGCAGGTTTCCCATCTTTCATGTAAACAGACCATCCGCCAAACCGGCCACCCTGAGCCAGGATTACGCCATTCGCTCCACCTTTGGGGTTTTCGATATCAGCAGTGACCGAAAAGGACTTATTCTTGATGTTGATGAATGTATTTTCCATCATCCCTTCCATTCCCGGATATAATGTAAGTGACTTTCTATTGCCTAAAATATCAGGACGTCCGGCAAAGGCGGGATTGGTTCTTTCAATGGTCCGGTCATCAATAGGAAGAACATGATATTTCTCGGCCTGCCACATGAACAGGCTTTCCATTTCCTTCAGCTTTTCAGGGTATTGATCAGCCAGGTTGTTGGTCAGGCTAAAATCCTCTTCAACGTTATAAAGTTCCCACACATCATCTTCCAGAGGCGTTAATTTATTGGTTACCCAGGGGAAACGGTGGATGGTCCTGGCAAACCAGCCATTGTTATAGATCGCCCTGTTTCCGAACATTTCGAAATACTGGATGGTATGCCTTTCAGCTGCGTCAGCATCTTCGAAAGTATAGGCCAGACTAACCCCTTCAATGGGTATCTGGGGTACACCGTTAACTACTTTGGGTTCCGGCAGCCCGGCAACTTCAAGCACGGTAGGAGCAATGTCGATGGCATGGGAAAATTGTGTACGGATTCCGTTTTTCTCGCTTATTCCTTCCGGATAATGGATAATCATTCCATTGCGGGTTCCACCGAAGTCAGAAGCAACCTGCTTGGTCCAGGTAAAAGGTGCATCAAAGGCAACTGCCCAACCGGCAGCCATGTGCGGGAATGTTCCTTCCAGGCCCCATTCGTCGATCAACGGGAGCAGGTCTTCAACTTTTTCCTCAACACCATTGAAATAAGTCATTTCGTTATACATGCCGACCATGCCACCTTCAGCGCTGGTCCCATTATCACCGGCAACAAAAATAATAAGCGTGTTGTCCAGTTCACCGATTTCTTCTATGGCATCCAGTAAACGGCCAACTTCGAAGTCAGTCATTTCCATGAAACCGGCAAATACTTCTGCCTGACGCGTGAACAATTTTTTTTCATTATCGGAAAGCCTATCCCAATCCTTTATATCCCCTGGTTTTGGGGCAAGCTTTGTGTTTTCGGGAATTATCTCCATCTGTTTCATCTTCCTGGTGGTTTCCTCGCGGGTAGCGTCCCAACCTTTATCAAATTTACCTTTATACCTGTCACTCCATTCTTTTGAAACATGGTGTGGCGCATGCACCGCCCCCGTCGCGAAATAGACAAAGAAAGGTTTGTCAGGGGTCATTGATTGCTGAGCTTTTATCCAGTTGATCGCCTGATTTGTCATATCGGTTGTAAAATGGTAGTCTTCCATTTCAGGAGGATTGACTTTTTTAACTCCATCATAGATTAATGGAGCCCACTGGTCGGTTTCGCCCCCTATAAATCCATAAAACTTATCAAAGCCCTGGTGTGTCGGCCACCTGTCGAAGGGACCTGATACACTGGTTTCCCAGGCAGCCGTTTCGTGCCACTTACCAAAAGCACCGGTACTGTATCCATTCAGACGCAACATTTCTGCCAGTGGGGCAACACTGTTTGGGAGCGCACCGGTATTTCCGGGATATGCTGTGGCGGTTTCCATGATAGAACCTGTATTGCAGGTATGATGATTCCGGCCGGTTTTAATAGCCATCCTGGTAGGAGAGCAAAGCGCTGTGGTATGAAAGCTGGTATAACGTAATCCGTTATTCGCCAGTTTGTCCATTGAAGGTGTGTTTATCGGCCCGCCATAGGCGGAAGTGGCACCAAAACCAAGATCGTCGATCAAGACGATAACAACATTGGGTGCACCATCCGGAGCCTTTACTTCAAAGGGCGTGGGAGGTGTAGTGTTCCTCACATCCAATTCGGTGTAGGTTGCCGATTCCGGAACCAGAATCGGTAGTACCTCTCTGTTGATATTCTCTTGTGACAGCGATAATACTGGCATAAGCAATATCAAGGTCATGAAATATAAAATACTTTTTCTCATTTTGTATAGATATTATTGATGGTTTTAAAACTTAATTTCCCTGATTCACCAATCTTAAAGTGGCGTTAGATTTTTAGTGATTTAGTTTTTTTTTAATTCCCTGTTACCTACGATATTGAACTCTGTTTTAATCGCGAGTATGGATAATGCGCCATTAAAAACTTCAAACTCT
Source organism: Bacteroidales bacterium (assembly GCA_036351275.1). Lineage (GTDB taxonomy): Bacteria > Bacteroidota > Bacteroidia > Bacteroidales > B18-G4 > B18-G4. The sequence goes on along the minus strand of JAZBOU010000073.1, from coordinate 1,798 downwards.
TTGCTATCAGTTATCTTTTTCAATTGCTGCATATCTTTGACCGTACCGGTGATGAAGATCATCCGTTGTGATTCTTTGAGATTTATATCTTCACAAAAGGGCCGGTAAAATTGCAAAAGCGACTCCATGGTCTGTATCAGCTCCAAACGCTTGGAGGCTATAGGGGTAACAGCAATTTTAAAATGGTGCATATAAATTCTTAGGTAAACTCATCTACTGATTAGCAATTTGCATGCCGTTATGTGTAACAGAAAAATAATCAAGGAGTTGAGATATAATTGCTTTCTAAGTAACGAGAGGAAAGGCGTATGTTAGTCGTTAAATATAACGAAAAGCATTAAATATAATGGCAAAATGATTGGTTTAGGGTCGTTTGATCCCTAATTTCCGCATGCGTGAGCGAAGGGTTTCAGGATGCATATCAAGAATACGTGAGGCACTCTTTGGCCCATCTACGCGCCAGGTGGTTTTCTCAAGAACTTTAATAATATAGTTGCGTTCGTATTCTTCCAGGGGTATGAAGTCATCTGTTTGCGTTCTTTCAGGCATGATGAGCTTTTCTGCAGTAAGTTTTCTGCCGTGTGAAATGATCGCAGCCCTTTCAATGATATTTTCCAGCTCCCTGATATTTCCGGGCCAGGAATATTCCTGCAGTTTTTCCATAAGCTTGCGCGGGATCTGATCTATGGTCTTTTCATATCTGCGGTTGAACTTTTCAAGAAAATGCTGTGCTAGCTGTGGGATGTCTTCTGTCCTTTCGCGCAGTGCAGGGATGGTTATCGGATACACATTCAAACGGTAATACAAGTCTTCCCTGAATAGCTTTTTCCTGATCTGCTCCTGCAGGCTTTTATTAGTGGCAGCGATCACCCTGACATTCACTTTAAGGGTTTCAGATCCACCCAGTCGCTCAAATTCACCTTCCTGCAAAACGCGCAATAATTTGGGCTGCAGTTCCAGAGGTAATTCGGCTATTTCATCCAGAAATATCGTTCCGTTATGTGCCAGCTCGAAGCGACCGATCCGTTTCTGTCTGGCATCGGTAAAGGCTCCCTTTTCGTGGCCGAACAGTTCACTTTCAATCAGGTTCTCGGGCAGGGCAGAGCAGTTGACCTTAATCAGGGGTTGATTGCTTCTTTTGCTTTTACTGTGTATAGCTCTGGCGAAAAGTTCTTTGCCTGTTCCAGTTTCCCCCTCAAGAAGTACGGCAGTATCCAAAGGAGCAACCTGTTCGAGCCGGTATATGGCATGCAATAAGGGCTGGCTTCTGCCAATGATCTCGTCGAAATCATGACTGCTTTTTATCTCTTCCTTGAGGTAGATGGTCTCATTTTCCAGCTGTTTTTTCAGGTTATTTAACTTAACGATGGCTGATTTCAGTTTGTGCTCGGTTTTTTTTAACTTGCTGATATTAATTGCAATCCCAACAAAATAATATTTTTCATCTAGCACTATCGGACTCCCCGACCCGATGTAAGGAATCCTTTCTCCAGATTTGTTCATCAACTTGTATTCAACCGTTTGTTCCTGCCACTCCTTGAAAACATTCTCAATGGCAGTCAGTGTCCTTGCATGGTCTTCGGGCACAACAAAATCAGTAACATGCTTATGATCTAATTCCTGCGGGGAATAACCAAGGATCTTCTCAACATTTTCATTCCACATGATCAGCCTTCCCTCTTTGTCAAAAATGTAGGCAAGCTCGGGCAGGCCTTTTAAAACCATTTGCCCGGAAAATGACCGAGGATATTTTGGTCCGGGTTTTTCCATGGATCGTAATTCAAACCAAAAATACGAT
>JAZBOU010000072.1:0-18707 GCA_036351275.1 Bacteroidales bacterium | reverse complement strand
ATTTGAAATTCTGTGTCTGAAATTGTACTTTAAAGAAGAACTAACGCTAAGTACTTTAAGCATTCCAGGCACTCCAGTTATTAACATCTTTTCCCCTCCCCTTGCTTCCACGCTTTTTTTGCCTTATATTGGAACCTGAATTTAACCCAATTACTAACCAAAACAAATTCACTATGGAATATGCTGGAATGGGGATCTTTGCCCTGATCCTGACGATTGTTGTCACAATCCTTGTTGGTGCGCTTTTCCTCTACCTGGGCGCAGCCATTGCAGGCATTGAGAAAAAATCCTTCGGAAAAGCAATCGGGGCTTTTTTGTTATCATGGATCGTTGTTTTCATTATTACCATGATATTTTCATTTGTTCCGGTAATCGGGACCATACTTGGTTTCATCGTTGGAATTATCCTGTCAGTGTTGATCGTAAAATCAATGTTCAAGACCACCTCCGCCAAAGCCTTTGTAGCCTTGCTGATTGCATGGGTACTCAGCATCGTCGCAGGCTTTATCATGACATTAATTTTCGGCGTGTCTGTAGGTTCGATGTTATCCATGTAAACAGGCCTTAACCAAACTACAAAAGCCCGTTTTGCGGGCTTTTTTTATTCACCTGTGAAATTGGGCCTGCGTTTCTCGGCAAACGCCCTGAGCCCTTCAGCATAGTCTTTGCTGTTGAAGGCCTTTTGCCTGAGTTCATCGATCTTTTCATAAAACTCAGAATTGATTGGCCGGGCGCCCCCCATGATATTCAGTTGTTCCTTGATCACGGCTATGCTGAGTGGTGAATTCTGCGCGATTTGTTGTGCCATGGAATAAGTGAATTCCAGCAGTTTATCCTCTTCGACCAGGTGGTTCAGCACACCCAGGCTTTCAGCTTTTTCAGCACTCAGCGGCTGAGCGGTAAAGAACATCTCCTTGGCAATGTTCAGCTCAACCATGTTGAGGAAATGAACAATACCCGTTGTATTGTAAGGAACACCTATTCTTGAAGGGGTTATGGCAAAACTGGCCTTATTTGTGCCGATGAGGATATCGCAAACAAATGAAAGGTCGCATCCCCCGCCCCATACGCTGCCATTGATCATGGCAATTACCGGGGCCGGGAACTTCTGGATCCTGCGCATGATCTTTTCCAGGGGGTGATGGTAAAAAAGGGGGTCACTGCCGGGAGAGGGAAGCTCTGAGACATTGAGGCCGGCGCACCAGACCTTTACCCCATCGTTGGCACGGATTACAATGGCCCGGACCTGCTCATGTTCCATCATGTCAATGGCTTCCTTGAATTCCTGCATCATCTCACTGCTGAGTGAGTTTCGTTTTTCATCGTTGTTGAAACAAATGGTACCGATACGGTCTTTGATTTCTGTATTGATCAGGCTCATTAAGAAAAGTATTTGGTTTGTAAATTCATGTTTTGGAAGAAGTTCTTTTGAAAATGTTCAATCGCATTGAGGGTAATCAGCATTAAAGATAAAAAAATATACCGGAGCCCCTGATCTTATTCTCCCGCAAATAAAAAAGGCTGCCCTTCGGACAGCCTTTAGAATATTATGGAAATGCTGTTAAAGTACAGCGATTTTTTTCCTGACGATTTGCTTGTCGGCCATCATGATATTCATGATGTAGATGCCTTTGGGGAGCTGACTGATGCCGATGTTATTTCCTGAGAAATGTTCTTTTAGGATCATCAGCTTGCCGTCGATCGAATGGATGGCCACCCTTGCATCTTTCAGACCGGTGATAAAGATCTGGTCATCGGCCGGGTTGGGGAATACATTCACCATTGGCTGAACATCTTCATCGTCAATCCCGGTATCAAAATCATAATTGATCTCATAGGTGGATACATTCACCAGGTCTTCTGCGATCACTTTAATGGTAGCAGTCCCCGGTATGGCGAAGGCCATGGAAACAGCGGGAAGGGCATTCTCGTTCATGGTCTCCACTGTGAGCACCGGTTCTTCAATGGTACCTTCAGGGAGTCCAACTGTATAGCTGTATACATCCGGATCAAATCCCTGGAGGGGAACACCATCCAGATAGATCTGTGAAAGACGTGAATCATCGGAATATACAATCCCATCATAACCATAATCCGATTGATAGATCTCTTTTGTAGATGCATCCTGTATGAGAACGCCTATCATGAGGTCGTCCAGTTCTTCAACGTTCGTGGTAGCCATATCATATGTGTATGTCAGGGTGAGCGGAACACCTTCCACGAGGTCGGCCAATTCACCGTTGGCATTGGGCATCATCTTCATCATAACGTGGTGAAACTCTGTTTCACCGTTCGTGGCAACATTCTGTGTCGTCATGGTTTCGAATACCACGTTGTGGATCCGCACATTGCTGAACGACTGGAAGGGATAAATATTCGTTGTAATGTTGATGATGCTGCCACTCATGGTGAATGAAGAAGCGATTTTCAAACCGATGCTTTGTTCAAGCGCAGCATTGAAAAGGGTCTTGGTAATAGCAAAATTAGCGCCTCCACCTGGGTTGTTAGCACTTCCACCGTTCACATACATTTCAGGTACATATTGGACCCCGTAATAATTTCTCCTGGTGCCACCTTCAGCAGTATAATAGGGGTCACCTACGCCGGGCCAGTTCATCTGATATTTGATAAGTGTCATATCGTCTGCATTACTTTGCGCCCAGGGGGTAAATGAACTATTAAAGCCTGCACAGGGTCCGCAGGTTGAGCTGGTAAATTCTTCAATGCCCGGTCTGTTCTGGAAAGTATAAGAAATATATTCAATGGGTTTGCTGAGTGTGTCGTTCGACTGGTTTTCATCTGTTAGGCCGTTTACCGTATTGATCCACATCGTCAGGTCGTGCGTACCATAAGGAGAAGCCCAGCTTCCGTCGAAAGTAAAATCAAACATTTCCCGGGGGCCTAGCGAGAGTCCGCTGAAAGTGGAATCACGCACCACACCGGCATAAGACCTCCAGGCTACGTTCAGTTCGGTGATCGTATCTGTCCCGAGGTTGCTGATACGGCCTTCAACAGGTTCCGGACCCATGATCTGTGCCGGGGTTATAATGGCACTCATCTTGGCATCCAGTCCGGGTATGGCGAAGATCTCTATATCGTCGATGAACCAATCCTCGACATTCTGAAGGTTTCCTTCAAGATAAAAACGGATCTGGAAATTGCTTGCGCCAACATGATCGTGGGTTAATATGATTGCAACTTCTTCCGGGTCGATGTTAGCAGTGGGTGTTACTTCCCACACCGAGACCCAGTCGCCGCCCGCACGCGTGGCAACTCCAATGGCCGGGGCAGAAGCTGAGCCCTTTACGAAGTTATGTTTGAACATGAGCATCACAGTATCCGCATCATCCAGGTCGATCAGGCCTGATTTGAGTTCGGCACTTCCTGAAGACATAAAGCCTGTAAAATCGGCTTCCGGGGCAATGCCGCCGGCATTGCTGGTATTGCTCGAAACCCACACATCACCGAGGGGCAGGCCGAACCATCCGTCAGGAGGGAAAGTCCCGCCACTGAAATCCTCTGATAAATAGGTTTGCGAAAAGGCAACTGTTGATAGCAGGATAGCAACAAAGAGTGTAAAAAGTTTTTTCATGTTGATTTAGAGTTTATTTTTGATAATCAAAGAACTAATATCTAAATACAAAGATATAAACATTATTCCAGAAAACAGATTATTCCAGATTCATTTGGTTGTCTGTTGATGAGGATCAAGGTTCGTGGAGTTGCATGTTTGGATTGTTGTTTCAGTTTTACCCTGATGCTAAGCAATCTTTCCTATTTTTGCAGTGCCTTATAACCAAAGACCATGAACATTTCCAAAAAAACCAATTACAAGCTGGAGTCCTTGATCTCGGGGGATGTATTCCCTGATCATGGCTGGATACTTGATCCCCCGGAGGAAGGCGGTCCTGCATTTGTAAGAGCAGTTTACGAGAAAAAACAACTGAACCTGAGGGGCCCGGAGCATGGGCTGTATACTTTTGCCGACTGGCTGCCCATCGTTCGTGAACTGGAAGGTTCTTCCCCCCCGGTAACCTACAAAAGCAATGGTCTGGCTGCCAAATTGGGTCTAAGCAATCTGTATATCACATTCAGCGGGTACTGGCCGGAAAAAGGGGCGCATATGAGTACCTGTTCATTCAAGGAAACGGAAGCCTATTCGGTTTGTGGCAGGCTTGATCCGGACATGGATAAGATCCTCGTAGTAGCTTCTGCGGGGAATACTTCCCGCTCATTTGCAAGGGTGTGTTCCGATAACGACATACCGCTTTTACTTTGTGTTCCGGAAGATAACATCGGGGCACTCTGGTTCGACAGGCCAATAAAAGACCATGTTAAACTGGTGGTTTCCAGAACCGGGAGTGATTATTTCGATGCCATTCACCTGTCGAATCTGGCCTGCAGCCTGGATCACTTCATCCCCGAAGGCGGAGCCAAAAATGTGGCCCGCAGGGATGGTATGGGAACGACTGTTCTTTCTGCTGCAACTACAATTGGCGAGATACCCGAATACTATTTTCAGGCCATCGGAAGTGGCACCGGCGCTATTGCAGCCTGGGAGGCCAACCTCCGCCTGATCGAGGATGGCCGTTTCGGGAAAAGGAAAATGAAGCTGATGGTTTCTCAAAACAAACCTTTTACCCCCATTTATGATGCATGGAAAGCCGATTCGAGAGGAATGATGCCGCTGAGCGATGATCTGGCTCGTGAGCAGGTCATCGAGATCCTGGCCAAGGTCCTTTCCAACAGAAAACCACCCTACAGCCTTAAAGGCGGCCTTTACGATGCCATGAAAGATGCCGGGGGCGACGTATTGCTGGCTTCTAACGAAGAAGCCCTGGAGGCTGCGACATTGTTTGAAGAAACCGAGGGCATCGACATTCATCCCGCTGCTGCCATCGCCACGGCAACACTTATCAATGCAGCAGCCGACGGCACAGTGGATAAAGATGCGCTCATCATGCTGAACATAACAGGCGGAGGAGAAAAACGCTTCTGTGAAGAAAATGAGCTTTACTTTCTTAAACCTTCCATGGTATTTGATATCGACCCCGACCTGGCGGAAGTAAAAGAGAAGCTGGACAGCTTATTTCAATAAATCATACGGGATAAGTTTTGTACATTTGATAGAATGTTGAATACCAATCCCTTTTTCAGGAAGCTGCATCAGTCAGAATTTGTGCGCAATGTGGGCACCCTGCTCACCGGCACTGCCATTGCACAGGCCATCCCCGTACTGCTCTCCCCCGTCCTGAGCCGGCTTTACACCCCCGACGATTTCGGGATACTGGCATTGTTCATGGCCATCAGCATCGTGATCTCCGTAATCGCAACCGGCAGATACGAACTGGCGATCATGCTTCCGGAAGAAAAAAGGGATGCAAGTAATCTCCTGGCCCTTGCCGTCATACTCACCTTACTCACTTCATTGGTCACTTTCGTGCTGGTACTGGTGTTCAAAGGTTTCATTGCCGGTTTTTTTGATGATCCCGGCATCGAAAACTGGTTGTATTTCATTCCCCTGGTGGTGCTGTTCACCGGTGTGTACAATACCTTTAACTACTGGTCGACAAGGCATAAGACATTTAAACGCAATGCTGCTGCACGCATCTCACAATCGACTGCCATGGTAGGCACGAACCTGGGGATGGGATTTGCCGGGACCGGGGCCATCGGGCTGGTATCAGGGTATATCCTTGGCCAGGGATTTGCAGCAACGGTCCTGGCATGGAAGACCCTGAAAAAACTACCCGGGCTGATGCACGACGTTTCCGGGCATCTCATCAGGCAAAATGCGGTGAAGTACAGGAACTTTTTGAGGATCAACACACCCCATGCCTTTATCGGTTCGCTTCAGGACCATGGCATCGTATACGTGATCATGGCATTCTTCAATAAAGCGATCCTGGGCTCTTACTCTTTTGCTTTCAGGCTGGTAACCGCCCCTGCTGCGCTGATCGGATCTTCAATTTACCAGGTATTCTACCAGCGAGCCACAAGGGCTTTGCAGGAAGGGCAGGATATTCAACCCATGGTGTTAAGGATCTACCGGAACCTCTTTGTGATAGGTTTGCCCATCTTTGCCGTGCTTTTTTTCTGGGGCCCGCCTATTTTTGCCTTTGTTTTCGGGGAAGAATGGACCATGGCAGGTGAGATCGCCAGCATTATTGCTCCCTGGCTCTTCCTGAACTTTATCGCTACCCCGGTATCCTGTATCACCGTGATCATGAACAAACAATGGCAGGGAATGATGCTTTCAATTGCCGACATTGCATTGAAAGTCACAGCTATAGCTATCGGAGGTGCGAAGGGTGATGTTTACCTGACCTTCATACTGATGAGCATTCTCTGTGGCACCTTATTGATCTTTAGCTTATTTTTGTTTTACAAATTTGCCGGAATCAAGCAAACATCCGCTTATTAATAACCTTTTATGTCAAGGATCCTGCGTTTCGCCATAAACAAATCATATACCATCTGCAACGCCCTCAGGGGCATGAAACTGAAAAGCGGCAGCCTGGTCCATTATCGTTCCGAGATCAGGTGCAGGCATAAAGTCATGCTTGGAGAGCGCTCGATCCTTTATAAAAAACAGAGCATTTATATTGGAAGAAACGGGCGGCTCAACATTGGAATGGATTCGCATATTGCCCCTTACGGTTACCTGCTTATAGAAGACCGGAGCATAAGCATTGGTGACGATGTGGCTATCGGACCTTTTTGTTCCTTCTTTTGCTCCTCCAATTCCTATTCAGCCGAGAAACCTCTTTTCAGGGATAATTACGATAAGGGCGATATCAGCATCGGGAACAATGTGTTCATCGGTGCACAGTCTGTTATCCTTCCGGGTACTATTATCGGCAATAATATCATTGTTGCAGCCAATTCAGTTGTAAAAGGGAAACTGGAGGATGGATGGCTTTATGCCGGTTCTCCTTGCAAACCGATAAAAAAACTTGAAGTGGATGATTAAAACAGCCTTCACCTGCAATGCATTAAGGGTAAAGCATTTTCTTCGTTTTCTCCCGGTATGGTTTTTTTCTCCCGGCTCAGCAAAACATATTGCACGCTGCAAACAGGCAATTTCAGCGTATTTTGGCAACAGGCCTGAAGCTGTATTTCTTTTTGGCACAGCCAGGATGGGCTTATACTCTTTACTCGTTTCAGGTCAAAGGGACGACAGGGATGAAGTTATCGTGGCAGGATACACCTGTGTGGTTGTTACCAACGCCATTAAATACGCCGGCTTACAGGCGGTATACATCGATGTGGAGGAAGAAACCCTGAATATTGATCGAAAGCTCCTCAGCAATGCCGTTACACCGAGGACAAGGGCGATCATTATCACCCATAATTATGGCATTACCTGCGAATACGTCGGGGAATTAAAACGCGAATTCCCCGATATCATGATCATCGAGGATGCAGCACACACCTTCGGCTCCATAAGTTCCGCCGGAAAAAAAGCCGGTACATTGGGCGATGCATCTTTTTTCAGCCTGGAGTACTCCAAGCCCCTCACAACAGGCATGGGAGGGATCATCCTCGTTAATAACATCGATTTGCAGCAGAAACTGGAAAAATACTACCGGGACCTGCCCTATTTTCCGTGGCTGACCAACTTGAGGATCCTGGTATCGCTCAAAATGCATTTATTTACTTCATCACGCTACAGCGCTTTCCTGAAAAAGTGGCTGGCCGGTGCACTCTATGTAACCGGGCTGCTGTATAAGTCCTCACCGGGCGAATTACAGGGGGCAAGGCCACGGCATTATCCGGTAAAACTTGCTCCTCATATGGCTTACTTACTGTACCGGCAATTGGTCGATATCAAAACTATCAATAAAAAGAAAGGGATCCTCTGCAGCAATTACCGCAGCGGGCTGGATGGGATCAAAATGATCAGGCAGTACTATCATGAACAATACAATTTTGTGCGCTATCCTATTTTGTTTGACCAGAGCGTATCGAAAAAGCAGATCGACCAGATAAAGTCGGCGATGAAGCGGGCCGGCATTGTACCCGGTGAATGGTTTAACGACGTTGTTCACCCCAGGGGAAGTCTTCGCTATTGCTATATTGATGGCAGTTGTCCTGTTGGGGAATCGCTCTCAGAACGCATGATCAATCTACCTGTAACCGTTCACAGGCAGCTGAACGAACACGACCTCCGGAAATTGAGGAATATATTTATGCAACACCTTGGTGAAGGATGAAAAAATACCTCCTTATCGGCGATGGCGAAAGCCCCCATTTGTTGAAATGGGCAAAGGAACTCAGCAGATACTTTGAGCTCTACCTGGTTTCATCCAGGGCTGTTTCTCCGGAGCTGGAAAAGATCATTCCCGGGGAAAATATACATGAATTCAACCTGAATCCGGAAGAAAGTGGCGGTAATTTTGGCTATATCAGGATGATAATGCCCTTACGAAAGATCATATCAAATATTTCACCCGACTTTGTGAACGCCCATTACATCACCAGCCATGGTGTGCTGGCTGCCCTCGGGGAAAGGCCCTCGAAAAGAAAGTACAGGCTGATCCTTACTGCCTGGGGTACGGACATCCTGGTCACCCCGTTCAGGAACCCATTTTACAAAGCCATAACACGCTTTGCCCTGAACAGGGCCGACCTGGTTACAGCCGATTCAAAGGCAGTTGCGCACATCGTGCACAAATTATCATCCACGCCCACGATTACTTTTCCATTCGGTATTGACAAACTGCCGGATATCAAGGCTGAAGATAAAGACCCAAACCTTTTCTTCTCCAACCGCACCCTGAACAGGAATTCGAATATTGAAAAGGTGCTGGAATTTTTTGCCGGAGTGCTTGCGGAAAATAAAAAGGCACGGCTGATCGTGGCCAACGAAGGGCCGTTGAAAGAACAACTCATTGAACTTAGCCGTTCACTCGGCATTTCACGATCGGTAGATTTTACAGGATTTCTTGCACAGGATGAACAGGAAGAAATATATCGAAAAGCCATGTTCTATTTTTCTGTCCCGACCTCCGACGCCCTCTCGGTATCCCTTCTGGAAGCCATGGCTCACGGATGTATCCCTATTGTATCCGGGCTACCGGATAACCTTGAGTGGGTTGAAAACGGCCTTAATGGGATCGTGCTCGGGAAAAGTCGTCATGTGGACATATTGCTTGAAATGAAGGAGAATGCCGTCAGCATTTTTGAAATGAACCGTAAAAAGATCGCTGAAGGGGCAATATTCCCGGTATCGATCAAAGACTACGTGGAAAAAATATTGAACCAATTATAACGGACAGGAACACCTTTGTTTTTTAGTGATTACATAGTGTTTATCTACATCGCATTTTTTGTGCTGGTGTACAATATCCTCAAGGCCTTTGTGAAGTACCGTGCCGTAAAGAACCTTATGGCAATAGCAGCCAGCGTGCTGGTCCTGCTCACCGTGGTCGTGGAGCACACACTCATCGTGCTGGGGGTGTTGAGTTTGCTGGTATTCCTGTACGGAAAACTGCTTCAGCGCAGACAATCAACCTGGGCACTGGCATCAGCCCTCCTGTTTGTGATCGTTTTATTCTGTATCAGGAACTATCCTTTTGTACAGGATATCATTGAAAAAAGCTACCTGTCGTTCATCAACGAGCCCATATTATCGGTACAGAAACTCGGGATATCCTATATCCTTTTTCGCTATGTGCACTGGCTGGTCGAGTCCTACCGAAGAACGATCACACGGTCCGATCCACTTACTTTCCTGAATTACATCTTTTTCTTTCCCAATTACCTGGCCGGCCCTATCGATACCTACAGGAACTTTCATTACTGGATCGGGAACACCCGTTTCCGATACCATCGTGCGTTGTTTTTTGCCGGGATAAGCCGCATTTTTATGGGTGCACTGAAAACCCTCATAATCGTTCCAATGGTGATCGATTACGCCCTCGATTATACCATCCTCATCCCTGAATTTTCTCCGATAACGGCATTATTGCTCAGCCTGCTGGCATATTCCGCATACATCTATTTTGATTTCAGCGGGTATTCCGACATTGCCATTGGCACAGCCTACCTGATCGGGATACGCACACCCGAAAACTTTGACAATCCGTACTTCTCATCCAACCTTTCGGTATTCTGGAAGCGCTGGCACATCACCTTCTCCAATTTTCTCTTTGCATACGTATTCAAGCCTTCACTGACGCTGCTGAACAGGCTGTTTCCTCGCTTTCCCCGGATGTCCATCACCATCAGCGGATACATGATCACCTTTTTTGTTTGCGGGCTGTGGCACGGGGAAACCATTAACTTCGTTTACTGGGGGCTCTGGCACGGCCTGGGCCTTTCCATCGGAAAAGTTTGGCAACTGCTTACTCCCGGCCTGGAACGATATAAGCAGAACCTGGTCTATAAAGCCTCCAGCATACTGGTCACATTCGCTTTTGTGAGCTTTGGATGGTTGTTCTTTCACTACTCCGGAAATGAATTGTCGTACATCATAACCAACATACTATTTTGAAAGGGATCAGGCACATATACAGGACCAGCACCTTGAGTGAATACGGAAAATTCATTCTCACCGCCTTTATCTTGCTGCTAATAGCCGGGTACTTCACCATCCCGGAATACCCGGTACAGGGAACAGACAGGCAGTTGATAAAGATCAGGGGAAAGCACTTCAGGTTCAATGATCACCCCCACTTATCGGAATTCCTTTTGTCGGTCAAGAAAAATGATGGCTTTATCTGTATGGGGACCTCTGAGTCCACACCCCTGCGTGATGGAAACTATTACGAATTCCTGGACCAGGATACATCATATCCGAACCGTTTCAGTATCCTGGGAGGAGCCGGATGGACCTGCGGTATTCATATGGCCATGTTGCTGAATCACAAAGCAGAAGTTGATTCTCTTCAGCTCATTTACTTCATCAACCCGGTGTACTGGAGAAGTGATCTCAAAGGATTCAGGAAAAGCTACTGGACGCGCTACCTGAATTATGGAACCTGGCTGAATACCCTGGAGAAAGCACAGGAATATCCCGAATTTGAAAAAATTTCATCGGCTTACAGAGAAAAGCTGAACCCTGCAGAAAGGTTCCTTTTTCGACTGGAATATTGGCTGCGGATGATCAGGAAGCCCTTTTTCAGGGACCTGCGATACGCTCTTTTCCCTGAAGAATACAGGGATGACCTGCAGTTTTTTGCGGAGCCGAAAATTGGTGTCGGCTCATTTGATTTTTTGGGCAGGATTGATACATCCTACCTGGATACGGATTGGAATATAACCCATGAATTCATGGGCAGGACCTGGCTGAATCCGCTTGAAAAAAATGAATACCGCGACCATGAATTAAGGGCATTCATTCATCTTTGCAATGCGCTTAATGTGGATGTGTGCTTTGTGCTGGGACCGGTAAATGAGATCTTTATCAGCAAATACCATCCTTCTTACCTGGATGCATATGTGGATGGTGTAAAGCATATCCGGGCAATCCTCCTGGAGGAAAAAGCCGATTTTGTGGATGCCGCCCATCTGGGAAATATCCCCGGATCCTTCATCGATAACCAGCATCATTCCAGTTACGGTGCATACCTGATTTACCAGCTTATCAAACAACACCTTTATGAAAAAGGCGATCTTTAAAATATTGCTGCGGCTGATCATTGTCATCCTGCTCATCTGCTTACTGATGCATGAAAGTGACTCGGACATTTCATTTCTTTATGCAAACTTTTAATTAATTCGATTGACACAGGTTGTTATGCATCTTAATGCAGCTTTTAAGCTTGACAAATTGTCGCTGCCACAGAGGACAATATAATTATCCATGGCTAATGGAATTTCTTATCTTAGTAGTTTCCAAAATGAACACAAAACAAGCTTGTGATATGATACGAACAATCATGAAATACAGTTTTCCTGTCCTGCTTGCCGGGACTTTGCTATTCTCCTCCTGTGGAAGCAAGGAGCAGCAACAGGCACCTCCCCCCGAGATAACCGTAGTAAAAGTCATTCAGAAAGACGTTCCCGTCTACAACGAATTTATTGGAGAAATTTACGGTGAAAAGGATATTCCCATCCGCGCCCGCGTGGAAGGCTTCCTTGAAGGGATCTTTTTCGAAGAGGGTACGGAGGTGAAAAAGGGACAACTGCTTTACACCATCGACCCCCGCCCTTTCGAAGCCGATGTGAATGCCCAGCAGAGTGAGGTGGCTGAAGCCAGGACCATGCTTGCCAAAGCCGAAAGCGACCTGAACCGCTATAAGCCCCTGGCTGAACTGAATGCCGTGAGTAAAAGTGACCTGGATGCGGCCCAGGCACAATATGATGCCTCGCTGGCTTCGGTCGATGCAGCAAAAGCCAACCTTAGATCGGCCGAGATCAGGCTTGGATATACAAAGATCTACTCTCCCATCGACGGGCTGATCGGCATCACGAACGCCAGGGTAGGTGATTTCGTAGGACGTGATCCCAACCCGGTAATTCTGAATACGGTATCAGAAACCAGCAACGTGAAGGTCAGGTTTTATATTACGGAATCGGAATACCTGAGACTCGCCAGGAGGTTTGCTACTGATTCGAATGAAAAACTTGATGGTAAGGCAACTAAAAAACGTGAACCCAATATGGAGCTCATCCTTTCTGACGGAAGCGTTTATGATTATAAGGGCCTGGCGGATTTTGTCGACCGCAGTGTCGACCCTTCAACAGGCTCCTTGCTGATCCAGGCGAATTTCCCGAACCCAAAGCTGATCCTCAGGCCAGGGATGTATGCCAAGGTCAAGATCATCATAGAAATGCGTAATGACGCCCTGGTCATCCCATTGCGATGCATTATGGAAATGCAGGGTCAGAAATCAGTTTATGTAGTTAATGATAGTAACAAAGTTGTGGCGCAGAGGGTCATCACAGGCCCTGTCAAGGGTGATTATGTCATTATTGACAATGGCCTGGAGGAAGATGATAAAGTTGTGATCGACGCACTCCAGAAGGTCAGAGACGGAATGATAGTCGTTCCCAAGACAATTGAATTTGAAAGCAAGTCCAACCCGGAACTCTAAAGCTATGGCAGAAGACAAAAAAGGAAATTTCTTTGTTCACCGGCCGGTGGTGGCCATGGTCATCGCCATTGTGATCTTGATCGTGGGTGTGGTTTCGCTCATCGGTTTGCCGATCGAACAATATCCAAACCTTACGCCACCCATTGTGCAGGTAAGGGGAACCTATACCGGTGCAAACGCCCTCAGCGTAGAAGAATCGGTTGCTACACCGCTTGAACAACAGATCAACGGTGTCGACAAGATGATCTATATGAAATCGGTGAACGCCAACGATGGCACCATGAGCATCGATGTATCTTTCGAAGTAGGCACTGATCCGGACATGAACACCGTACTTACGCAGAACAGGGTTTCGGCCGCCACGGCCAAACTTCCTGAGCAGGTAAAACAATATGGTGTTACGACAGAAAAGTCGCTGCCGAATATCCTCATGCTAGTCACGCTTTCTTCTGACGGAAGGTACGACCAGGATTTCCTTGGAAACTATGCCCTGATCAACATTAAGGATGAGCTGGCGCGTGTCAGTGGTATCGGCAGGGTGAATGTAATGGGATCTTCAGACTATTCTATGCGCATCTGGATCAAACCCGATATCCTGTCACGTCTGGGAATCACCGTTCCTGAGATCATACAGGCAGTGAATGAACAGAATGTGATCGTACCCGGCGGGAAATTCGGCGGTGAACCCGCTCCTGCCGGAACGGAATTTACGTATACGGTGCGCATGCCGGAGCGCTTCAGCGATCCGGAAGCTTTTGGGGAGATCGTGGTCAGGACGAATTCAGACGGGTCACAGGTAAAGCTCAAGGATATTGCAAGCATTAACCTGGGGGTAGAAACCTATAATGCCTTTACCAGGCTGAATGGAGAAACCTGTGCCATTATCGCCCTGTACCAGGCACCGGGATCCAATGCTGTTGAACTGGCACAAACCGTCAGAGAGCAGATGGTAGACATTTCTACTCGCTTTCCGGAAGGAATCAAATACGACGTATCTCTTGATTCAACTGAAGCTATTACAGCAGGAATCGAAGAAATCATAATCACCCTGTTCATTGCACTTGCTCTGGTAATCCTGGTGGTTTTCATCTTCATCCAGGATTGGCGTGCAACGCTTATCCCAACCATTGCCATACCAGTTTCCCTTGTGGGTGCTTTCATCTTTTTCCCCCTTCTGGGGTTCACCATTAATGTACTCTCTCTGCTAGGCCTTGTGCTCGCAATAGGTATTGTAGTGGATGATGCCATTGTTGTGGTGGAAGCGGTACAGGTGAATATCGCCAACGGGATGAACAGTAAACAGGCCACCATCGAAGCCATGCGGAAGGTTACGGCACCGATTATTGCTACCACCCTGGTACTGATCGCAGTATTTATCCCTGTTGCAGGAATGGCGGGTATTACAGGAAGGCTTTATCAGCAATTTGCGATCACCATTGCGGTATCTGTTGCGGTCTCTTCTATTAATGCACTTTCCCTCAGCCCCGCGCTGGCATCCTTGCTGCTTCGCGAACCTAAACCATATAAAGGATTGCTGGGAAAATTTTTTAAAGGTTTCGACAAAGTCATGGGAAAAGGAACCAGCTCCTATATGAGCTTTACAGGAATCGTAACACGCAAGATCAAACGATCAGTGGTGTTTATACTTATTGTTACCATTGCGGCCGGTGTATTTATGAGGCTGGTGCCCGGAGGCTTTATTCCTGAAGAAGATATGGGGTATTTCTTCGTAAACATGCAACTTCCGAATGCGGCTTCGCTGCAGCGATCTGATGCAGTGGCCAAAGAGATCGAAGCCATGGCCATGGAACATCCTGAAGTGAAATATATCACTACAGCAACGGGATTCAGCCTGCTGTCAGGCGCCATGACGCCCAACCAGGGTTTTATGTTCATCACCATGCAAAACTGGGCTGACCGTGACATCACCGTAAAGGAATTTATACAGAAATTCAACCGGGAACTGCAAAGCAGGATCATGGCTGCACAGGTGTTTGCTTTTGGCCCTCCTGCTATCCCCGGCCTGGGTAATGGTTCCGGATTTAGTATTATGCTGCAGGACAGGGGTGGCAATACACCGAATTACCTGGCCAATAAGGCTACTGAGTTTATTCGTGCTGCCAATGCAAGGCCTGAGATCGGAAGTGCTTTCACTACCTTCCAGGCCAACGTGCCTCAACGATACATGAACATCGACCGCCAGAAGGCACTTAAACTGGGCGTACCCCTGAACGACCTGTACACCACGGTAGGCGCTTTCATGGGAGGAGCATATGTGAATGACTTCACACGCTTCGGCCGCTTGTATAAAACCTATATACAGGCTGAGCCGCAGTATCGAGCCGACGAGTCACAGATCAGTAACTTCTTTATCAAAAATAACCAGGGTGAAATGGTACCGCTTGGCACCCTTGCCGAGATCCAGGATATCTCGGGCCCGGATTACACCATCAGGTTTAACCTGTTCCGGTCAATCGAAGTCACGGGTAGCCCGGCTCCCGGCTATACTTCCGCACAGGCCATGAGTGCCCTGGAAGAAGTTGCGGCAGAAGTACTGCCGAATGACATGAGTTATGCCTGGAATGCCATGTCGTTCCAGGAAAAGAAAGCTTCCGGCTCTTTGTGGACCATCCTGACCTTCTCCCTGATATTTGTCTTTCTTATCCTTGCAGCACAATATGAAAGCTGGTCGCTGCCGTTCAGTATCCTGCTTGGTACGCCTTTCGCCATCTTTGGTGCCCTGTTCTTCCTCTGGGCAGCCAGGCTGGTAAGCCCCACTTTTGAGAACAACATCTTTGCACAGGTCTCCTTTGTGATGCTGATCGGTATGGCAGCCAAAAATGCCATTCTGATCGTAGAATATGCGAATGATGAGTTTAAAGGAGGCTTGAGTTTGTATGATGCAGCCATCAAAGCGGCACGGGCCAGGTTCAGGCCCATCCTGATGACCGCCTTTTCATTTATCCTGGGGGTTTTCCCACTTGTGGTCGCCTCCGGATCAGGTGCGGAAGCCAGAAAGGTAATGGGTATGGCTCTGCTTGGAGGTATGACCATTGCTACTTTTCTTGGAGTGTACCTGTATCCCATGCTATTCGTCTTTATAGGGAAACTGGCAGGATATGAAAAAAAGAGAAAGCTGGCTGAAAAAACCGTAGAAAGCGAATAAACCTTAGAGCCATGAAAAGAACCTTATTCATAATCACCATAATCGGACTGATCGTCTACCTGGCGGGATGCAAGGTCGGGCCCAACTATGAACAACCCATTCTTGATAACCCGGAAGCATTTCGATTCGACAATGATCTTACCGATACCATTGTGAACCTGAAATGGTGGGACCTTTTCGAAGACCCGGTCCTGGATACGCTGATCGAAATTGCGCTTGAAGAAAACAAGGATGTATTGCAGGCTGCAGCAAGGGTTGAAGCCGCCAGGGCAAATGTGGGTTATACCAGGGCCGATGCCCTGCCCACCATAAATGCCGTTGCGGGAGCATCCTATGGCAACTATTCAGGCCTTAAGTCTGCTGAAGCAAAGGGAAATTTCTACGCATTCCCGGAACTTGTGTGGGAAATCGATTTCTGGGGAAAATACCGCCGTTCTACAGAAGCGGCCCGAGCTCAATTGCTATCCACAGAATACGGCATGCGCCAAACACAGATCAGCCTGATCAGTTCCGTCGTTTCCACTTATTTCATGCTTCTCGACGATATGTCGAAGCTTGAGATCTCCCAACGAACCTATGCTTCACGCGATAGCGGGACGCAGATCATCCAGTCGCGTTACGACTATGGTGTGGTACCCGAGATCGACCTCAACCAGGCGCAGATACAGCAAGCCATTGCGGCTGCCTCGGTCCCTGTTTATAAACGCTACATTGCATATGACCAGAGCACATTGAGCATCTTGCTGGGCAGATCACCGGATTCCATTCTGGTCGGAAGCCATCTTTACGATCAGAAGTATCCGCCTGAGATCCCGACCGGGCTTCCCTCGCAGTTGCTTGCTCGTCGGCCTGATATCCTTTCCGCTGAAGCAGATTATATGGAACAGAACGCATTGATCGGGGTTGCCGTGGCCATGAGGTTCCCGGCCATCAGTCTTACCGGGCTCATTGGTGGTGCCAGCACGGAGTTATCATCTTTTACCACAGGTGGTTTTGCCTGGTCGGTTGGCGGAAGCCTGCTCGGTCCCCTTTTCCAGTTTGGAAAGAACAAACGCAGGGTGGAACAACAGCGATACCTGGCAGAGGCAGCAAGACTAAACTATGAATCGGTCGTCCTGCAGGCATTCAAAGATGTTGAAGACGCCCTGATCACTATCGAAACCCTCAGGGAAGAGCTCAGAGCACAGGAAATGCGTATGAATGCTGCCCAAAATGCAGAAATGCTCTCGCAGGAAAGATATGACAAGGGGGTGACAAGCTACCTGGAAGTGCTCGAATCACAGCGCCAATCCTTCGATGCCCAGCTAAGCTACAGTACCGTTCGCAGAGATCTTTTTATCGCCTACATCGATCTCTATAAAGCGCTTGGCGGCGGATGGGTATCTGAAGCGGAAATGCAGGCAGCCGAAACAGCCGAAGAAAAATAAAGCACAGGCACATGTCTTTCACATCCTATACTTTTCACGGCCGCTTGTATTTAATCACAATACTGGCCCTGGTATTGATTTTCCAGGATGCATGCAAGAAACCTGAAGATAATACCGGGCCTGACGAAAAGGATACAGTTATATCCATCATGGAAAATACCCGGCAGCTGATGAAAGCCCCTGGATGGATGGTCGATATCAGGATGCCCGGTAAAACAATGACATTTGCAGGGGGCCTGGCAGAGGAGGACGAAGGAATACCCATGGATACAGAATACCCGGTACGGATAGGCAGCATAACAAAAACCTTTACCGCAACCCTTGTGCTTATTCTGTGTGATGAAGGCAAATTGCAATTAAACAACAACTTATCAGAATACTACCCGGAATTCCCGCAGGCCGATGAGATCACGATCAAACACCTCTTAAAACACACTTCAGGCATTGTAAGCTGGGATGAAGACGATGAGATCCGCACGCAGGTTTACAACGGAACGGGCGACTGGACTATCGATAAACTGATAGCCTGGGCCGCACAGCAGGAACTTCTGTCGGAACCGGGAGAGGCATTCCACTATTCAAATATTGGCTATTTCCTGCTGGGTAAGATATGTGAAACGGAGACCGGTCAGCAGGTGTCAGCCCTGATGACGGAGAAGATCTTCTATCCGTCAGGACTATTCCGTACCTATATGCCCGACGAGCCTCATCCAGCCCTTGAAACGATCCATGGTTATGATGAATCCGGCGGGATGGTCGCCGACATGACAGGGACACCGCAGGCTGATGCGATCAATTTTGAACTGGCATGGACTGCCGGCGGGATCATGAGTACCATGGAAGACCTGAGAAACTGGTCGAGAACCCTCTCCAGGGGGACACTGTTGAGCGACAGCCTGCACGAACAGCAGATGCCTGAATTACACCCCCCAACCACCCAGGTTCCTTTCTGGACGGGATATGGTATGGGCATCAGCCAGACCGATGCCTGGATGGGGCATACTGGCGCCATTTGCGGCTTTTATTGCAACATGCAATACTACCTGGATGAGGATGCCAGCATTATTACAT
>JAZBOU010000071.1:0-9488 GCA_036351275.1 Bacteroidales bacterium | reverse complement strand
GTTCAGTTTTAACGGCTTCGCCGATGGTTTTATCGGCAGCGACAGTGCCTATCTTATATTCCAGCAATTTACGATCTTCAGCCTCGTGCTTCCAATGGTGTTCGTGCCGGTATTTTTTCTGGGCAAGATCCTGTACAGGCAGAAAAAGGGTAAACCTTCACAGAGATAGTTTTTACTGGGTTATCTTAGTCATCAAAAGGTGACACTTTGCATTGCCTGATAAAGGTCGTATATTTACATAGGCGGCAACAGAACACCGGATGATCTAAATTGTGCGTGACACGTATAACCTTGCAGTGAAGATAAAAAAACCAATATCGAGTATACTGATGCTGGTCTTTTTCATGAGCAGCGTTTCCATCATGGCCCAGGATAATTCCTCCGTCAGAAAAGAAAAAGACTGCAACCAGAAAGACCTCAGGGACCTCTTAAGAAAGAAAGATAACAAACCCAAACCACCCAGGGAAGTAATGCTCCTGGTGCTCCCAAATGTAAGTTCAAACCCGGCGAATGGGGTTTTACTCGGAATGGCCGGATCGATTGGCTGGTTCTGGGGACCCCGCGAAAACACAAGGGTTTCGGCAGCAGGCTTTTCAGCTGCATACACCACTAAAAACCAATTCCTTTCATTTTGTAAAACGAACATTTACACCACCGATGATAAGTTCTTTCTTCAGGGCGACTGGAGATACTACATTTATAATGCACCCACCTGGGGGCTGGGTACCGATGCACCTGATACTGTCAGCATCCCATCAACATGGTCGTGGCAGGGCGCAGATGTTGATGAGACGGATGGTGCATACCCCATGGATTACAATTATTTCAAATTCCATCAGACCGTAAACAGGAAGATCGTAACCTTTTTATATGCGGGCCTGGGATATCATCTTGACATGTACACAAAGATTGACGATAACCTGCTGCAAACCGATACGTTGCCTGCACAGCTTACCCCGCATTATATTTATTCGAAGCTATACGATTTTTCTCCTGAAAGATATGTGGTTTCCGGCCTTAGCCTGAATTTCTTTTACGACTCCCGTGACAACCTTATCAATCCGTATAAAGGCTATTATGCTAACATAAATTACAGGTACAACCCCGGTTTTCTTGGCAGTGATCAGAATTCATCTTCACTCTGGCTTGAATTCAGGACCTATGTTGGGCTTTCAAAGAAAATGCCGAGGCATCTTGTGGCTTTCTGGCTATTCGGGAATTTCCAGATCAGCGGCGATCAGCCTTATCTCACTTTGATGGCGCTTGGAGAGGACCAGAGAGCCAGGTCGGGGCGCGCCTATGTGGCCGGCCGTTACCGGGGTGAGGACCTCGTATACGGAGAAGTGGAATACCGTTTCCCGATATCCCAGTGCAGTAAGATACTGGGGGGCGTGATCTTCCTGAACCTGACCACTGCTTCGAACAGGACGACAGACATTCCCTTGTTTGCCTATGTGCGGCCTGGTGCCGGCTTTGGCTTTCGCTTTATGATAAACAAGCATTTCCGCACCAATATTAACCTCGATTTTGGTTTCGGCCAAAAATCAAAGGGATTTTATTTTTCCGGAACAGAGACCTTCTAAACCAACAGCATGACACTCAAAAGAGCTCCGGTCATTCTCATTATAGCCTTTTTACAATTCTGCTGCTCGAGCTGCATTCATGAAAAGAAAGAGCCGCTTAACATCGTATTTATCCTGGTAGACGACCTGGGATGGACCGACCTGGGATGTTACGGAAGCACCTTTTACGAAACGCCGCATATTGATCTCCTGGCATCCGAAAGCATCCTTTTTACAAATGCGTATGCTGCCTCCCCTGTTTGTTCCCCGACACGCGCAGCTATTATGACCGGCAAATATCCTGTAAGACTGAATATTACCGACTGGATACCGGGAGATGACCCGCACGACAGGAAACTCCGGGGTACCGCCGACAGCAACCAGCTATCCCTGGATGAGACTACCCTTGCAGAAGTGCTCAGCACAGAAGGCTATAAAACATTCTTTGCAGGCAAATGGCACCTGGGAGATACAGGATATTTCCCTGAAGACCAGGGTTTCGATCTTAACATTGGGGGGCATCACCGGGGATCCCCCCCGGGAGGATATTATGTCCCTTATAAAAACCCGAAAATGAAGGATGGTCCTGATGATGAATATCTGACTGACAGGCTTACTGACGAATCCATACAATTCTTGAAGGGAAACAGAGGTGAACCCTTCCTGTTGTTTTTATCATTTTATACCGTGCACACTCCAATTCAGGCGAACAAAGATCATGTTGATCATTACCGTGGCAAGGTCCAAAAGCTTGCTATTCAACAGATACCCACTTCAGCGGAGCATAAGGCCCATACAACACTATGGCAGGCGAATCCCGAATATGCCTCGATGGTGCATGCCCTGGATGAGAATGTGGGCAGGCTGACTGCAACCCTTGAAGAACTTGGCCTGGATGAACACACAATAGTGGTATTTACATCCGACAATGGTGGATTGAGCACAATAACAAACCCGGAATGGGTTGCCCCCACTTCGGTTAAACCACTACGGGCCGGTAAAGGCTGGTGCTATGAAGGTGGCATACGGGTG
Organism: Bacteroidales bacterium; assembly: GCA_036351275.1. GTDB lineage: Bacteria > Bacteroidota > Bacteroidia > Bacteroidales > B18-G4 > B18-G4. Next base: position 6,894 of record JAZBOU010000071.1, on the reverse strand, counting down.
CCCCTTTTGATCCGGGTCCCCGGTTCAAAAAGCACAACATCCGGCATCCCTGCCATCAGCATGGATCTTTTTCCTACCATCCTGGAACTTGCCGGGATAGATATCCCGGATGATGTGGACGGACAGAGCCTAAAACCCGTCTTTACGGGAGATTCACTTGCACGAGTGGAATTATTCTGGCATTATCCTCATTATCATAGTAGTGGCTGGACACCCGGGGCAGCCATCCGCGCAGGCAATTGGAAGCTGATAGCATTTTATGACCTGGATAAGGTGGAACTGTATAATCTTGAGGCTGACCCCGGGGAAAACAATGACCTTGCCGACTCCATGCCTGAAAAGGTGATTGAGCTGAAAATTAAGCTACAGGAATGGCAGACGGAAACAGGCGCAATGCTCCCCGAATCGAATGTACCAACCCAATAAGGCTATCCGCTTTAATCACAGGAGTATGAGCCAAACCTGATGAAAAATCGCCGAGCAGAATGAGCCTGCTAAAAAGCCTCATCAATGCTACTATGGGAAATATCATCATCCTGAAGAAGATATGCATATTCTTCTGGGAAAATCTTACGCTTATATCTAACTTTGTTAAATAAATCACAAAAGATGTCCATAAAAATAGCACTCATCTTGTCGGTTGTCCTCCAGTTTGCCGCGGCAACCATTGCACTAAGCCTGGTAAAGAGGACCAGGACAAACATTGCATGGTGGCTTATTTCAGTCGGCTTTCTTCTGATGGCCATACGCCGCGTATTCGAGGCCATGGAATGGTATGATCTCAACATTGAGATTGACAGCGGTCTGCTTAGCGGATGGACCGCCGTCCTGATTTCCCTGCTCATGTTGCTCAGCCTCATTTTCATTAAACGGATATTTAATATTCAAAAACAGATCGAAACCCTGAGAAAGAAAAACGAATCAAGGGTGCTCTCTGCCATTTTAAAAACTGAAGAAAAAGAAAGACAACACTTTGCAAAAGAATTGCATGACGGACTGGGGCCGCTGCTCTCATCCGTAAAAATGGCCATTTCGGCCAGTCTATACGATAATACTGAAAACAAGACGATACTCCGGAAGGCTGAAAATCTTATTGATGAATCCATTACGAGCCTGAAAAATATCTCCACCAAGTTGAGCCCTCATGTCCTGATCGATTTCGGCCTGCTTAAAGCAGTCCGCTCGTTTATTGGCAAACTTCAGATATCAAGCAAGCCTATTATCAGGTTTAACAGCAACATCAAAGATAAGCGCTTCAGCTACAACACGGAGGTTGTAATATACAGGGTCATCTGCGAGTTGATCTCAAACACCCTGAAGCATGCCGACGCGCACAATATATTCATTGACCTTCTGGAGGACGGGAAAAGCATCCACCTGAAATATATCGACGATGGGAAAGGATTTGATATTGAGCAGGAAGAGCACAAGCTCAGCGGGATGGGGTATTCAAACATGAAATCAAGGATCAGGTCACTCAACGGAAGCTTTGAGGTCTTTTCCAGGCCGGGTGAAGGGGTCAACATAGATATCAAGATAAGCACAACAAATAATGAAAAAGGTTAATGTAATCCTGGTTGACGACCATACGCTCTTCAGGGAAGGTTTAAGCCTGTTGATATCCCAATTTCCCTTTATAAACAATGTATATGAAGCGGAGAATGGCGTTGTTTTCCTTTCCCTGATCGGTCGCATTGAGGCCGATGTGATCTTTATGGATCTGGATATGCCAGTTATGAATGGCATAGATGCCACGGAGAAGGCCGTAAAACAATACCCCGATATTAACATCATTGCTCTATCCATGTATGGCGAAGAGGATTATTATACCAGGATGATCGCTGCAGGGGCAAAAGGCTTTATTCTGAAAAACTCAGGGATTGAAGAAGTCAGGTCTGCCATACTGGATGTATGTGACGGAAAGAATTACTTTTCGCAGGAGATCCTGAGCGGGATACTGAAAAATATTAACAGGAAAACCCAGTCGCGGGCTTCAGGTGATCTGTCAGATCGAGAAGAAGAAGTCCTGTATCATATTTGTAAGGGCTTATCTAATATAGAGATCTCCGAATTGCTTCATATCAGCAAACGCACGGTCGACAAACACCGTGAGAACCTGCTCCTGAAAACGAATTCCAGGAATACGGCCGGCCTGGTCATGTATGCCATTAAGAACAATATCGTGGAAGTATGAGATTCATAGGTGTTTAGACGTATGTACGCGTAAAAAGACCTATTTACCAATATACGTTTTTAAGCTGTTTTACTGCCAATGCCTATCCTGTACATTTGTCAGGTAAACCGAATGGATCATGAGGCATTTGTTAAACCGGTCATTGGTTGTTCTTGCACTGTCATTAGCGGTATTAAACCAAGGTCATGCACAATTCAGCATTGATGCACAATACAGGAACAGATTTGCTGTACGCGAAGGGTATAAGTCTATCATTGAAGCAGGGCATGACCCTGCCTTCATTATATCTCAACGCACCCGGATCAATATGCAATATGAGAAAGGGATCCTTAAGCTGCGATTTTCCCCCCAGGACGTCAGGATATGGGGTGATGAAAATATTGCCAGCTCAACAGGGGTGTTCGGGAAAACTGCCTCACTCGACCTTTACGAGGGATATGTGGAGATAAGTGCAGCAGCATTTAAGCTTACTGTTGGCCGCCAGATGCTGGTCTATGATAATCAGCGGCTGCTGGGATCCAGGAATTGGAACCAGAGAGGGATTTCTTATGATGCCGTTGTTGTCAAATATTCGTCAGGCGGATGGAATATACACCTGGGGGGATCATGGAATACACTATGCGAAAGTAATTACGACAATTACTATCCCGCTTCAAGGATTAAATCCCTTAACTACCTCTGGGTCAATAGAAAAATAAGCAAAAAATTCACAGCTTCATTCATGCATATCGCAAGCGGCAGAACGGAAAACGACAGTACGAACATCATGCATTTCCTTCAGACAAGCGGTGCATACATTATTTTCAATACCAATAGATTGACATTCTGGGCAGATGCCTTTTACCAGTACGGCAAAAACTCAGGGGGTATGTCGGTCAGGGCCTGCCTTCTCGATACCGAGATCGCATACGCCTCAGGGCCGATCGAACCGGCGCTTGGTTTCAGCTATCTTTCCGGGAACCATGATCTCGGTCCTGATCAGAAATACGACCATCTTTTTGATCCCTTATATGGTGCCCGGCATCGTTACTTCGGTGATATGGACTTTTTCAGGGACTTCAACCGGAATACTGCCGGGGCAGGCCTGGTTGACCTCTACTTTTGCCTGGAATACAAAGCCTTAAAAGAGCTCAGCCTCCACAATACCACCCATTACTTCCGCCTGGCAAATACCAATGAATCCACGCCTGCCCATGAAGAGTTGGGTATTGAAAACGACTTTACCATAAAGTACCATTTCAGGGAATGGGGTTCACTGGAAGCCGGCTATGCATTGTTTTTCCCGACATCCTCCCTGAAGGAACTGCAAGGGGTTGACAGGAACAGCTTACCCCAGTTCTTTTACATTCAATTGAATATAACACCACTCTTGCTTTCACTCGATCACGACAGTGGATCCAGGACCCAATAATCCAGCACCATGAAAAAGCCAGTTTACTATTTAATGATCTTGCTCTTCATCATAGGTTCATGCACCTCTTCAAAGCGTAAAGAACAGACCATAAGCATTTCAGGAGCATTTGCGCTCTATCCACTGGTCGTACAATGGGCCGAAGCCTATAAGCAGGATCATCCCGGTACAAGGTTCAACATTTCTGCTGGCGGGGCGGGCAAAGGCATGGCTGATGCATTATCAGGGACAGTTGACCTGGGCATGTTCTCCCGGGAGATCGCGGAAGAAGAGATTGACAAGGGAGTATGGTGGGTCGGCCTTGCCATTGATGCCGTGCTGCCTACCATAAGTGAGCAGAACACCCACCTGGGCTCACTGAAAGCCCGCGGAATGAGCCGGGATGAACTGAAAGCTGTTTTCATCGACGGGACCATCACCGACTGGAACTACTTTGATCCTAAGGGCGAGGAGTCGCCAATAGAGGTGTATTGTCGATCCGATGCCTGCGGTGCAGCAGGTACCTGGGCTGAATACCTGGGCGGAAAACAGGAAAATATAAATGGCATTGGCATATATGGTGATCCCGGCCTGGCAGAAGCTGTTGCCAGTGACCCCAGGGGGATCGGATTTAACAATACCATCTTCATCTATGACATAAATACCGGGATAAAAAGGCCCGGCATTGAAGTGATTCCCAGCGACCTGAACGCCAATCATCAACTTGATCCGGGGGAGGATTTCTACGATACCTTTGACCAGGTCCTGGCAGCTATTGCCGGAGGATATTATCCCGCCCCACCGGCCAGGGAATTGTATTTTGTTGCCCGTGGCAAACCTCAGAAAAAAGCATGCCTCGAATTCATCGAATGGGCTCTTACCAAAGGGCAAGCCTATGTTAAACCTGCAGGATATGTTCCGGTTGAGGAGGATAAGATCAGGGAATACATTGAACAATTGAAATAAATGATACTGCGGAGATACCTTTACGACCGCTCGGCATCAACATGGATGTTCGTATCTCTGGCACTGATACTGCTCTTGCCGGTCCTTATCGGTATTGCATTATATGTCAAATCAGTCCCCCTACTTGAGATCAGCAGCTTTGGCGAGCTTGTGACTTCATCCGAATGGCTTCCCGGTGACGGGAAGTTCGGTTTCAGGCCTTTCATTTCAAGCTCCATTTACGTAACCATGCTTTCGTTTATCTTCGCCTGTCCAGTTTGCATGCTGGCTGCCCTGTATCTTACACAGTACGCATCCGGCACCCTGATCAGGATCATGCATCCTGTCATCGATATCCTCGCCGGATTACCCTCGGTGATCTATGGGGTATGGGGAGTACTGGTCATCGTACCCCTCACCGGCAAGGTACTCAGCCCACTGTTTAATATCAGCTCTTCCGGGTACAGCATCCTCTCCGGGGGGATCGTACTGGCCGTGATGTGCATACCATATATGCTCAATATGTTGATGGAGGTCTTTAACACAGTACCTAAGGGCATGCAGGAAGCCTCGCTCTCACTTGGCGCAACCTACTGGGAATCTGTTAAGCACGTGATCATACGAAAAAGCTACCCGGGCATCATCTCCGCTTACGGGCTCGGGCTTGCCAAGGCCTTCGGCGAGACACTGGCCGTAATGATGGTTGTCGGTAACAGGGTACAGAGCAGTATCAATCCCTTCGAGGCAGGATATCCCCTTCCGGCATTGATTGCCAATAATTACGGGGAAATGCTTTCGATACCGATGTATGATTCAGCCCTTATGTTTGCTGCCTTTCTGCTGCTGATCATCATCCTGGTCATAAACATCTTTTTCCGGTACCTTATCCATAAAACCAGGAAGCGATGAAAACCAGTAAGCATAACGAAGAACTTTTTTTCAGGATTTTGATGGGGTTTGCCACATATTCGCTGATGGCCCTGCTGGCTTTCATCATCGTGATCATTTGTATTAAAGGCATCAGGGCCATGTCGATCGATATGCTTATAAAGATCCCGGCAGGGGGATATTATTACGGGGGTCAGGGTGGTGTGCTGAATGCAATAGCAGGCTCTCTGTATATAGCACTTGGAGGAACCCTGATCGCCATCATTATCGGCATACCCGCCGCACTGTTCATCAATGTACACCTTTACCGCTTCAGGCGAACGCAGAATACCATCCGCTACCTCCTGGATGCATTATGGGGGATCCCTTCCATCGTATATGGCGCATTCGGTTTTACCCTTATGCTATACATTGGGATCAATGCCAGCCTGCTTGCAGGTACCATCACCATCGCATTGCTGATCACCCCCATCATGATCAGGACCTTTGATGAAGTGCTCAGCACCATTCCACTGGGATTACATGAAGCAACACTGGCCCTCGGATCTACAAAGACCGAAACAGCATTCAGAATCCTTTTAAAACAGGGTTTCCCGGGTTTTATCACGGCCATATTGCTTTCTTTTGGCCGCGGGATAGGCGATGCCGCCTCTGTACTCTTTACCGCAGGCTATACCGATCTCATCCCTCAAAGACTGGACGAGCCCGCCGCAACGCTCCCCCTGGCTATTTTCTTCCAGCTCAGTTCACCCATACCCGAAGTGAGGGAGCGGGCATTTGCAGCAGCCCTCATCCTTACGTGCATTATACTGATCATCAGCCTTACGGCAAGATACCTGAGCCATAAATATTCAAAATCAACACTAAGATGATAAACATGTTTATACAATCCATTCCATCCTTGAAAACATTGAACAAAAGTCTGAACGGTCGTGCTGCTGAGGACGATATGATCATCCGTATACGGGATCTGAATGTTAAAGTAAAAGACCATCAAATACTTAAGGATATCAACCTCGAAATACCCAGGAACAGGATAACGGTAATTCTCGGGCCTTCAGGATGTGGTAAAACCACCCTGCTAAAATGCCTGAACAGGTTAACCGACCTTCAGAGAGAGCTCAGGGTTTCGGGCAACATATATATCGACGGGGAAGATGTTCTTCACACCAAAAAGTACATCCCGGCCATCAGGCAAAAAATGGGGCTTTTATCACAGCACCCCTACCCGCTGCCCCTCTCGATTTTCCGGAATGTTGCATACGGTATCAAGTTAAAAGGCGTACAGGATAAAAGGTCGGTCGAACATATCGTGGAAAAGCATCTTCGCGAAGTCGGCCTCTGGGATGAAGTTAAAGATCGATTGAGGAGTCCGGCAAGCAGCTTGTCGATCGGACAGCAACAGCGCCTATGCCTTGCGCGAGGACTGGCAGTAAAACCGCTTATTATTCTCGCTGACGAGCCAACATCTGCCCTG
>JAZBOU010000070.1:0-6027 GCA_036351275.1 Bacteroidales bacterium | reverse complement strand
TGATCCGACAGGGATTCCACCAGCATGCCTGTTTTGGTGTGCGACAGCATCTTGTACAACCCTGGCTTGCCTGAAATGGAAAGTATTTCCGTTAAGTCCATCATAGGTTTGAAGTTTAGGCAAAAATACGAAAATTATTATTCTGTGTTCACATTCTACGACTTCGTGAGTTTATTACAATTAATCTGCAGCTACTGGCTTCTAGCTGCTGGCTACTGGCCTTTTTGTGCTATTAGCCAGTGGCCAGAGGCCAGCGGCTTTTTTTTATCTTTGCCCCACACCTCACTCTATGGTTAAGATTGAAGAAATACTCACGGATTCCGGCCGTGCAACAGCCGATGTTGCAGTCGATGTCATTTCTCAAAAACCTGAACTCTTCATAGAGGCATATCAGCTTTGTATGGCCCAGGAAGGAAAGATGGCCATGCGTGCGGCACGGGTAGTCTGGCTGGTGGCGGAACATATGCCGGAGATCTTTGAACCCTATTTTGAGGATATGGTGTACAAGCTGGGCGGGCTCACCCACAGCAGCGTAAAACGTTGCATGCTGAAGATACTTAGTGTTTATGAGCTGTCGGGTAAGGAGGATTACCACGGACTGATCATCGAAGCTTGTTTCAAGTATATGAATGACCCGGGTGAGGAGGTTGCCATACGTGGTTATTCCATTGCGGTGCTGGAAAAAATGCTGAAGATCTATCCTGAGATCGCCGGTGAGCTGATGGCAGCCATGCAGATACTTATCGACAACGGGCCGGATACCCTGGCGCGTTATTCCCAAAAGAAATTAAACGAGTTGTACAGGTCAGCCATTGCCTAGGCGAAGGTCTGCAGTTCGTGCAGCTTTTTATAGATCCCGTCGAGGGCAATGAGTTCGTTGTGGTTACCACGCTCCCTGATCTCACCTTTGTACATGACCACGATCTCATCGGCTGATTTGATGGTCGACAGGCGGTGTGCGATCACCAGGGAGGTACGGTTGCTCATCACATTGGCAAGCGCATCCTGCACCAGGCGCTCCGATTCAGTGTCGAGGGCGGAGGTGGCTTCGTCCATGATCAGGATGGGCGGGTTCTGAAGCACGGCACGTGCAATGCTGATGCGCTGGCGCTGGCCTCCGGAAAGCTTTGTGCCACGGTCGCCGATGTTGGTCTGGTAGCCTTTGGGCATCTTCTCGATGAACTCGTGTGCATTGGCAATCCTTGCTGCTTCGATAACTTCATCTTCCGTCACATTTTGCATGCCGAAGGCGATATTGTTGAAAACCGTGTCGTTGAACAGGATGGATTCCTGGGTCACGATTCCCATCAGCCCCCTGACATCATCGATCTTATAGTCCTTAATGTTGACACCATCGATCAGGATCTCGCCTTCTACCACATCATAAAAGCGGGGCAGGAGATCGGCCAGGGTTGACTTTCCCGCACCCGACTGTCCCACCAGGGCAACCACCTTCCCTTTCGTGATCTTGAGGTTGATGTTTTTCAATACATTTTCTTCTTCATACCTGAACGTTACATCATTATACTCTATGCTTTCTTTGAATTCTTTTATTTGCTTTGCATCCGGCTTTTCTTCTATCACCTCCTCGGCATCCAGGATATCGAAAATGCGATCGGCCGATGCCAGGCCCTTTTGCATGCTGTAATAGCCTGTGGCGAAGGTTTTTGCCGGTGGGATGATCTGTGAAAAAACAAGCATATAGGTGATAAACACTTCCCCGCTGATGGGCGAGCTCTCGCCCAGAACCAGTCCACCGCCAAACCACAGCACAAGGATAATAACCACCGACGACAGGAACTCACTCATAGGAGAGGAGAGGTCGCGCCTGCGATAAATGCTGAGGATCACTTTTGCGTAGTCGCGGTTCTGGTTTAAAAACTTTTGGTCCATGAAGTTGATGGCGTTAAAGGCCTTGATGATCCTCAATCCCCCGATCGACTCTTCAATGGTTGAAAGCAGCCCCGCCAGTTTTGTCTGGCCAACTTTCGACTTCCTTCTCAATGTGCGGCCGATACGGCCGATGATATAGCCGGTTACCGGCAATACGATGATCACGAAAAGCGTCAGGCTTGGGCTCATGCTCAACAGGAATACAAAGTAGGCAATGATGGTGATGGGATCACGTATGAGCATGTCGAGGTAGTTCATTATGGAGTATTCCACCTCCTGCACATCGGTGGTCACCCTGGCCATGATATCGCCTTTCTTGCGCGTATGAAAGAATGCAAGGGGAAGGATGAGGATCTTTTTGAATACCTGGTCACGGATATCACGCACGGCGTTCACCCTGACCTTGGCCATGAAAAAGAGCGACATAAAGCGTCCCAGATTCCTGAAAAAGAAGGTGCCCAGGAGTACAAAACATATGGTGAGCAATGCCTGGTGTTCGCCCTGCGACTGTATGATGTCGCTGAGCGTGTAATTCATGTAATCGATAAGCGCGTCGGAGCTAAGGGAGAATTCCGGCTTTTGTGTGATCAGTTCTGTTTTTCCGAAGAGCAGGCTGAGGAAGGGTGCCAGCAGTGCAAAAGTGAAGAGCGAGAATACGATGGTGAACAGGTTGAAAAAGATGTTCAGCGCAGCGTAAATCCAGTAAGGTTTTATGTATGCAAGTACTCGTCCGTATCGTTTCATTTTACTTCTTCTATCTTCTATCTCGTTCTAATATCTTCTATCTCATTCTAAAATCTACTCTTAACTATCTAAGTTCGCCTTCTTCAGGCTTCGGGTTTCGGGCTTCAGGCTTCGGGCCTCTGGCTCATCCAACATCCAACCTCCAACACCCAAAATCTAACTGCCCGTATAATTATGCGGTGTAATCTGCTTCAACTCATCTTTCAGTTCTTCCGGAACGTCCAGCCCGTCGATGAAATTATGTATGGCTTCTTTATCTATTTTTTTGTTTACGCGTGTGAGGTCTTTGAGCATCTCGTAGGGATTGGGAAATCCTTCCCTGCGGAGGATGGTCTGTATAGCTTCTGCCACCACCGCCCAGTTATCCTCCAGGTCGGCATGGATCTTCGCTTTATTCACTTCAAGTTTGTTCAGTCCTTTTACGAGCGATTTCAATGCAATCAGGGTATGGGCAAAGGGCATGCCTATGTTGCGCGATACCGTCGAGTCGCAGAGGTCACGCTGCAGGCGGCTGACGGGCAGGTCCTGTGCCAGGTGCGTGAAAAATGCGTTGGCTAGCCCGAGGTTCCCTTCGGAGTTTTCGAAATCGATGGGATTCACCTTGTGTGGCATGGCCGATGACCCGATTTCTCCCTCTTTGATCTTTTGCTTGAAGTAGTCCATTGAGATGTAGGTCCACATGTCGCGGTTGAGGTCGAGGAGGATGGTGTTAATGCGTTTCAGGTTGTCGAACAGGGCTGCCAGCATGTCATAGTGTTCGATCTGTGTGGTGGTTTGCTGGCGTTCCAGTCCCAGCTTGTTGCTCACGAAGTCGTTCGCAAACGACACCCAGTCGATATCCGGGTAAGCAACATGGTGGGCATTAAAATTACCGGTGGCGCCGCCGAATTTTGCCGAAAACGGGATGGTCCCGATCAGGGCCATCTGCTCATTGAGCCTTTCGGCAAATACAGCGATCTCCTTGCCCAGGCGGGTAGGGGAGGCAGGCTGGCCGTGTGTACGGGCCAGCATGGGTATGTCGGCCCATTCTTCCGCCCTCGCTGCTATTTTCTTCAGCGCCTCGATCAGCTGTGGCATCAAAATTTCCTCAAAAGCGAGTTTGGTGGCATAGGGTACAGCGGTATTATTGATATCCTGCGATGTAAGGCCGAAGTGGATGAATTCCTTGAACTCCTTGAGCTTCAGCTTGTCAAATTTTTTCTTGATGTAATACTCCACGGCTTTTACATCGTGATTGGTCACCTTTTCGATCTCTTTCACTTCGTAGGCGTCTTTGAAGGAAAAATCGCTGCTGATGGCTCTTATCTCATCGAAGCGTTCATGATCGAATTTTTCCAGTCCGGGCAGGGGGAGCTCGCAAAGGGCGATAAAATATTCGATCTCGACAAACACCCGGTAGTTAATGAATGCTGCTTCAGAAAAATAATAGGCCAGCGATTCGGTTTGCTTGTGATAGCGGCCATCGACGGGCGATACGGCGCTGACTACGGAGAGGTCCATGGTTTAAAATTTTGGTACAAGCAAATGTAATAAAAAACAAATGAGTTCGCATTCTTCAACAGAATGATAAAATCCTAGTGATTAGTGATTAGCAAAGATTGGTATTGATGAGCTGTGAATGAAGATATTAGAAATTTAATTAATGGCTTATGATGACTTTTTTAGAGTAGATTGCATCTGCAAGTTTAATTTTAATGAAATATAAGCCATTTGGTATTGATCTTGTATTTAAAAATATTTTTTTTGTCTGGCACTCCTCCTTTAAAACAGTTTCTCCTTTAGCATTTATGAAATTGATTTCATGTAGTCCTTGCTCAGATTCTATAGTGAGTTTATCATTGCAGGGGTTGGGGTAAATGCTTATCTGCGGATTTTTTTCATCTTCTCCCAGATTAGCCGGGCCGAAGAGGTAGTTTGAAGCTGGTTCACAGTCTTCGTATACGGCAGTTACGTAATAGTAATTGGCCCAATATGGAGAATCCAGGATGAAAAAGGTATCATAGGTTGATCCAATCAGGGTCTGATCGTAGTAAACCTTATATCCCAGCAACTCTTTTTCCTGGTTGTGCTTATCCTTTGTGGTATGAGGGAGCGGCGGGCTCCAGGCCATGTGTTCTTGATAGCTTATCCAGTGTAAGTTGAGGGGTGGATTACACACTCTTGATACTCTTATATTATCAATGAACCAATCCTCTATGTTCAAACCTTGGTCCTGGCTAGAAGAAAATTTGATCCTGACCATTTTCCCTTTTGCCCATTCAGTTATATTAATTGAGGAAGAAGTCCAGTCAAAACCACCACTATAATTAGGAAACTGCTCAACAAGAACCCAATCCAAACTGTCTGATATAAATACTTCCATATGCTTGGGCCAGCCACATATGTAATCATCTAGTTTAATATCAAACTCCAGGTAGAAATCCCCATTTACATAGGGATCGTTGGTTCCCGGATAGTTCAAGCAATCAAGCCAGTATGATATCAGTTCCTGAGTATATGCAGTGTCAATATAATAGGAGAATTTTGCACTTGGATATGGATTTCCGTTACTAACATCAACTTCCCAGTACTCATCTGCTGTCCAGAGATTGGGATCGAAAGATCCTGTATTCCAATCCTCAACAAAGGGTAAAATTAGGCTTGATATACTTCCAAATGTTATCGCACCTACAAATTCCGATTCACCATACTCTCCTGGCAAACCACAGTTCTCTAGATCGTATATAGCACTAACATAATAATTAATATCCCAAGGTCCAGGGATTGGAGTGTCATAAAATCGAACAGTGTCCTCACCGCTGTAATAAACAGTATCAAGAATAATTCCGTTCCGGATTATTTTGAAGCAGACTAGATTTTCTAATAGGAAAGTGTCTGCACCTAATGAGTCTATTAATATTGGTACTTCCCACCATATCAAAACAGTTTGATCAAAACTAAGTCCATCTAAATTTCTTGGTGGAGGGAAGGTATCACAGACGATGGTATCTGATTTGCTCAGGTTTATTGCTTGTCCGGCAAGATTTAAACTGAATATGACTACAAGCGAGCCAAGAATGAAGACGGTTTTCGGCAAGAGGTGCTTCATGTCTATCGGTTTTCTTGTAGACAAGAATGAAGCTTGAATGGTTGCATAGCATCAGGAATGATAAAATCCTAATGATTAGCGATTAGTAATGATTGGTATTGATGAGTTGTGAATGTATAGGAAGAATAAATTTCAAGTATTCCAGGTACTCCAGGAACTCAATGAATTTAATGAACTTTTACAGAAGATGACGGAATGTATGCTCTATCACATCTCCGTACCTGTCGCCGAAGGTAAGCAGGCACCAGGCTTGCAGGGCAATGATTTCTTCCCTTTTGAGCCATTTCAAAGACTTGCGCAGC
>JAZBOU010000069.1:0-9050 GCA_036351275.1 Bacteroidales bacterium | reverse complement strand
GCAAAAGATATAAATGGAATATAAAAAGTGTTCCATTTGTTTCGCTGAGTTATGCTTCGGTCTGGTTTTGACTTGCTGATTTTTAATCCGGGTTATTCGACATCTTGGGGGTGTTCTACTTCTCTGCTCCATTTAAAGATCTTGTCTCCCGAAAAGCTATAAGGTGAAGAGATTAGCGCTCACTCGCCAGGTAATTAGGGTTCAATACTCAGGCATCATTAGGTTAGCCTTTACAATTTCCAGCATCATTATAATACCTGAAATAAAAGAAAAGCAGTACTAATTTCTCACTGGCCGCATCGCGTCAGGGACCTGTATGCACTTACCTGCGTTCGTAACACTCTTGATAAGAGTGTTTTGCAATTCTTTGTGATGATGCAGAAAAAATATATTCACTAAAATGTAAAAATGGGATATTCACACAGTAATTTTGGATAATGTTAGACTGCCTACTGTAAATTCAATACATTGATATATGACCCGGAAGAATGATCAACATAATTTATCTGCAATATCTGTGAACACTCCATATGGTCTTATCGATGGCGCCTCCGGATCAATAAAGGATTTCCTGACCGAATATGTTAAAAACAGGCAATTTATAAGCGATTCGGAGATATCATTGGAAGACCGGCTGGAGGAGTTTGAGGATGTAATGGAATCTGAAGTAGGGGATACATCCCTTGTAAGGGCACGTAATCTTGAGCGGAACCTGAACCTGCGACAGATCTACCTGAAGTTCGAGGGCGGTAATCCCACGGGAACGCAGAAAGACCGCATCGCCTTTGCCCAATGTATGGATGCCATGAGAAGGGGATTCGATACCATCACCCTTGCCACCTGTGGTAATTATGGAGTGGCATCGTCCCTCGCAGCATATCTTGCCGGGCTGAAGTGCCAGATATTCATACCTGAATCATACCATACGCGCAGAATACAGGAGATCACAGACCTCGGCGCGGAGGTTATATGGGTTAAGGGAGACTATGAGCATGCAGTAGAAGCTTCCAAGAAATATGCCGAGAAGCATGAATATTATGATGCGAACCCGGGAGGGAATAATACCGTTCTGCAGCTGAAGGCCTATGGTGAGATCGCATACGAGATCTACGATGAGCTGAGGGATGCACCGGGGATGGTAGCCGTACCCGTGTCAAATGGTACGGTCATCGCCGGTATATACAAAGGGTTCGTCAGCCTCTATCGCAGGGGAAAGATATCCCGCATTCCCAGAATGATCGCCGGATCATCGTACCGCAAGAATCCCATAATCCAATCATACCTTTTAAACAAGGAGACATGTGAAGACCTGGTCCCCGAGCGTATCAGGGAATCAAAGATCAACGAGCCTCTGATCAACTGGCATGCTTATGATGGTGATTATGCCCTTGATGCCATTCGGCAGTCAGATGGATGGGCAGGAGAGGCAACTGATAAGGAGATGACCTATTTTGCGCGGCTAATCAGGGAGAATGAGGGTATCAATGTGCTCACGGCCTCCACTGCAGGACTGATAGCCCTTGTAGAGAAACACCGGAAAGAAATCCTGGATAATGACCGTTTTGTAATTGTTTTAACCGGAAGAAAATAATGAGTAAAAAGGGATTCGACGGCGATGCCATCGTTTATTGCGAAGGCGCCTATAATACCACAAATGGTAAAACCGCCCACGGGCTGGTTCGTTATACGGAAAGATACAATGTCGTTGCAGTGGTCGATGCAACCTTTGCCGGGAGGGATGCCGGCCAGGTGATCGATGGAATTGGAAATGGCATCCCCATCGTTGCCAGTATTAAGGAAGCAATGTCAAATGCCGGGGCAAACGCTTACCATCCATCGCATATGGTCATAGGACTTGCTCCTGACGGGGGACGCTTGCCGAAAATAGCCAGGCAGGCCGTGATGGAAGCCATAGCGCTTGGGCTGAATATTGATTGCGGTTTGCATGATTTTCTGAGCGACGACCCGGAGATCGTCTCTCTGGCGATGAACAATAAAGTAAGCTTGCGTGATATCAGGAAAACGCCGGGCAGGGCTGATTTACATTTCTTTACGGGCGAAATAGAAACGGTTGAAAGTCTTAAAATCGCAGTCCTTGGTACCGATTCGGCTGTCGGAAAAAGAACTACGGCCTGGGTTCTTGTACAGGCTATCCGCAACGCAGGCTATAAGGCTGAACTGATCGGTACGGGACAAACGGCCTGGCTGCAGGGTGCCCGCTATTCGATGATCATGGATTCTACTATCAACGACTTTGTGTCGGGCGAGATTGAATATGCCATGGTTAAGGCGTGGAAGGAGATCAGGCCCGATGTTATGGTTATTGAGGGACAGGGGAGCCTGTTGAATCCTGCTTACCCCGGTGGATTTGAGATACTTGCTGCAGGCCGTCCCGATATCATCATCCTGCAGCATGCCCCGGCAAGAAAAGATTATGATGGATTCCCCGGCTACCCAATTCACCCCCTGCGCAAACAAATTGATGCCATAGAAATGATAAGTGACAAACCGGTAGTGGCTATAACAGTAAACCATGAGGATATGACCCGGGAAGAAACAGCCATCGCCTGTGAAAGAATCAGCAGGGTTCACGGCCTGCCTGCGATGGATGTGTTGTACCAGGGCGAAGAGGAATTGCTCTGGGTGGTAATGCCATATATTAAACAAGGATAAATACATCTCTGACATGCATTCACATAAAGAAAATAATGAAAATAAAACAGCCTCGGAGGTGTTTTCTGCACTGGGTGTCATCGACCGTATGGAAGTAGGACCGGTGATCCTCGAAAAAAGAAGACTGAAAGCCCCCTACAAAGTAATTCGTCAAGGAAAAGAGAGCCAGAATACATTGATCTATTCCTTTGAAGAGACTGTCTTTGATCCTCTGGATGCTTCCGACAGGAATCTTGCCAGCATGATGACAGTGCAGCTAGCCCTGAATTACGGCCTTTTTTGCAAGGAGATCGTTTTCATCGGGACCTTCGACAATACCGACAAAAGGTTTATCCGGGATATGATGGAAAATACCAGCCGCGAAATCTATGTGAACAAATTCCTGATGCATAATCCTTTCCTCACAGGCGAAGCGGCTTCCCTGCCCGCAGTGAAGATGCAGGATTATACACAGGCAAAGCTGATATTCAAGGAAGAATTCCAGGGCCAGGCAAGATCAAAATGGCAGTTCTGGACAACGGACAAGACCAGGCACTGCATTCTTTCCAGCGGAGGAAAGGACAGTCTGCTGAGCTATGGAATGATCAATGAGATAGGAAAAGAAACTCACCCAATATTTGTCAATGAATCGGGCCGGCACTGGTATACGGCCTTGAATGCATACCGCTATTTTAAGGCAAATATCCCGAATACTGCACGCGTGTGGACCAACTCCGACCGAATGTTTAACTGGATGCTGAGGCAAATGCCCTTTATCCGTAAAGATTTCAATACAGTACGGGCAGATGATTACCCCGTTCGCCTATGGACGGTGGCTGTTTTCCTGTTCGCCGTGTTGCCACTTATGAAAAAACGGGGGATCGGAAGGCTGGTCATTGGAGATGAATACGACACTTCTCGGAGGATCACGTATGAGGGAATCCAGCATTATGACGGACTTTACGACCAGAGCCGGTACTTTGACGAGGCTATGTCGAGGTATTTTCTTAAAAAAGGCTGGGCGATCACCCAGTTCTCTGTTCTGCGGCCCCTGGCGGAATTATCCATACAAAAGATCCTGACCCTGAGGTACCCTGAACTGCAGAAACTTCAGGTATCCTGTCATGCAGCCCACCAGGAAGGAGGCCATGTGTATCCTTGCGGAAAGTGTGAAAAATGCAGGAGGATCATAGGCATGATGAAGAGCTTCGATGCTGATCCCATAAGTTGCGGATACAATGATGCCCAGGTAAAGGATGCCCTGTCAACGATAATGACAAAGAAAGTGAAACAGATCGGTGAGGATGCCGGTCATCTATTCTGGATGCTGTTGCAAGAAAATCTCATTGAAGCAGATGATGACACAAGAAAAAAAATAAAGCCTCACCCAGAAACCGTTCAATTGCGTTTCGATCAGGAACGCTCACCCATTAATGCTGTTCCGACTGATCTGCGCAAAAAACTGACGAACATCATGATAGCCCATACAGCAGGTGCGGTGAAAAGGATCGGAAGGAAGTGGGTTGCATTCAACCCGCTTGAGGATGAGGGCATAAATAAATTGTACGCCTTTGAAATGGATCCGGATGTTAAAGAGCATTTTTCGGGGAAAGACGGGGACAGGAATGCACCAGGCTATCTATGGGGGGAACTTACCTGGCCTGAGGCCGAAAAGCGCTTTCAGGAAACGGATATAGCCATCCTCCCGGTTGGTGCCATTGAACAACATGGCCCTCACCTCCCGCTGGATGTGGATGCTTTCGATGCCGACTACCTGGCCAGACGTGTTGCTGAGGCTTGCAGCCATCCCAAACCACTGGTGTTGCCGCTTATAGCCTATGGCGTATCCTATCACCACGACGACTTCAAGGGTACCATCAGTGTTTCGAACGATGCACTTTCAGCTTTCGTATATGATATTGGGATGAGCCTTGCCAGGAACGGGATCAAAAAGCTGGTTATCCTCAACGGCCACGGCGATAACAGTCCTACCCTTCAGTATGCGGCGCAGATGATCAACAGGGATGCCCGCATCTTTACATGCGTGGAAACAGGCGAAACAAGTGATGTTGACCTGGATAAGTTGATCAGCACACCCAATGATGTGCATGCAGGAGAAATTGAAACGAGCACCAGCCTGGCCACCAGGCCGGACCTGGTAAAGATGGAACATGCAAGGGCCATGATACCCGGCTTCAGCAGCAGATACCTGAACTTTTCATCAACACGCGGTATTCCGTGGTACTCCCATACCAAAAAGATCTCCGAAAACGGCATCATGGGAGATCCCACCAAGGCTACGGCAGAAAAGGGAGAAAAGATGTGGGAGATCATGATCGCGCACCTGATGACGTTTATTGAGGACCTGAAAAGCCTGACGCTGGAGGAGATATTTCAAAAAAGGTATTGATATGAAGATCATAGATATAAGCCCGGTCAGTATTCAAATGAAGCTTGCGGAGCCATACACCATTGCATACGAAACCATTGATAAAACGACCAACATCTTTCTCAGGCTGAATACCAGCGACGGGATCACCGGCTATGGCTGTGCAGCTCCAGACCTGGAGGTTACAGGGGAAACAGGCGAGAGTGTGTTGAACGATATTTATGAAAAGGCTGGCCCACGTCTGCGCCACGCTGACCCTACCCGCCTGGCCCTCATCATGGAGGACCTGAAGAAGATGATCCCCGATTCTCCATCCGTCCTGGCCATGGTCGATATGGCCCTGTACGATATTCTGGGGAAGAAGGCCGGGCTTCCTGTGTACAAGCTGCTCGGGGGATTTCGCGACCGTATCCGTACAAGCATCACCATCGGGATACTGCCGGCGGAAGAAACCGTTTCCAGGGCGAAAGGATTTGTTGAACAGGGATTCCGTGTACTGAAGATCAAGGGTGGAATTGATGTTGAAGAAGACATCGAAAGAATACTGAAGGTAAGGGAAATGGTTGGCAGCAACATTGAGATCAGGTTTGATGCCAACCAGGGCTATACCGTGGAAGGCTCGGTGCATTTTGTAAATGCTACTAAAAAAGCTGGCATTGAGATCCTGGAACAACCTACCAGCAGGGATCAGCTTGACTTGCTGGGCAAGGTCACATCACGGGTTGATATTCCGGTTATGGCTGATGAAAGCCTGATGAACCTCAAGGATGTTTTCAAAATGGCCCGTCGTGACCTGGTCGACATGATCAACATAAAGCTGATGAAGGTCGGAGGTATATCGGAAGCGATGCATATTAATTCCGTAGCACGTGCTGCCGGCTATGAAAGCATGGTGGGGTGCATGGATGAATCGGCACTGGCCATAGCCGCAGGGCTGCATTTTGCCCTGGCCAGGCCCAATGTTGCCTATGCCGATCTTGACGGTCATCTCGACCTGATAGGAGACCCCTGCGATGGGGCCGTCATACTGAAGAATGGCATTTTATACCCCACCAACAAACCCGGGCTTGGGTTTGACCCGGATCTCTGACTGGCATAATCATCCCTCCCCTGATATTGCAGCAGGATAATGTCAGATCACAGTTCTGACAACCAGTTGCCGATACGTTCAACGGATTGTACGATCTTCGGACAACACTCCTGCACAAACTGATCACCTGATTTGCCATTATGATTGCTCAGCATATCAGCCATTTCCAGTGCTCTGCTACCATCGAAATCAACATATGCGATCCTGGCCGAAAACTCTTCTGCAGGGCGTCCGAAATCCACGCCCGGCAGCATGGCCACTCCGGTTTCTTCCAGTAAAGCACTGCAAAGTTCTTTCCCTGTTCTTATTCCCCTGTTATTAAGTTTTTCGCGGTAGAATTCGAAATCAGGAAAGATATAGAATCCCCCATGTGGATGAGGATAGTCTATGTGCAGCATATCAAAACGCAGCATGATATACTTTAATATGGCTTTGAGCACCTTTCTCGCATCCCGAAGGTATTCGTCCATGAAGGGGCCTCCCTCAAAGGCCGTGACAGCCGCAAACTGGATAGGAGCAGATGTTGATGTGAAGGTCTCGCTCGCCACAGCTGTCATGGCATTCAACAACCATCTCAGCCCGGATGGAAATGAGAAAAAACCGAGCCTCCATCCACCCGCACCACACCATTTGCTCAGTCCATTGCTGATGATGGTCCCTTCCGGGTAGTACCTGGCAATAGAGACGTGCTGATTGTTATGGTGCAATAACCCATATATCTCATCAGAAACCAGAATGACATGATGTTTCCGGGCTACCTCTGCCAGCTTTTTGAGGCGTTCGATCGGGTAAGTTACCCCGGTCGGATTTGAAGGATAATTCAAGATGGCTATCCTGGGCTTGTCCGGGTCCTGATGGCAGATCTCTTCGAGCATTTCAGGGCTCATACGAAGATCGTTATCCCTGCTCGTTGGCACCCAGTACACTTTGCGCCCGATAATGTTGGCCTGCGGGGCATACGACACCCAGCTGGGAGTGGGTATGATGAGATCGCCATAATACACCAGCTGCAGGAGGAATATCAGCTCTTTTGATCCGGGACCGATGATGATGTCATCCGGCGAATCGTCAACTTTATGCATCCTGAGGTTGAAACCGGCTATTGCTTCACGCAGTTCCTTCAGGCCGTTCACCGGCAGGTAATCTTTCTGATGGGCATTCTTTTGTAATGATTCCACCACATGCAGGGGTACCGGGAAGGGCGATTGTCCCAGTCCAAGCCTGAATACTTCTTTTCCCTCCTGGATCAATTGCCTGCATTTCTGGTTAATGGCAAGCGTCGCCGAAGGTTCAAGACCCCTGATATTAAGGTTGAGGTTTACCGGGAAAGTGGTTTTTTTATAGTTTGACATAACTAACGAGCAAAAGACTGTTTTAAAAGTAAAACAAAAAACAATCAGATACTCAAATTCCTAAAAACATGCCACCAAAATATGGGATCAGCCATATCAACCAGACCACAAGACTGTAACGGTGAAATTTCCTGCGCAGTCCTTCCTGCTTTTTCCTCATAACATATGTAGCCCAAATGGCATGAATGAACATGAGCCATATTGCGAGTTGCCCTGTCAGGGTATGAGGCTCGAGGATATCAAATTTACCTTCTGCCAGTTCGTGCATTGCCAGCGTGCCGGCCACATCAAAGGAAAACCCGATCCAGAAAAATACCACGTGCCATAACCGCAGGTATCGGGAAATGCGCTCGCTCCATACACCTATTGAGTAAAATATAAGTGCCAGCGTAATTAAGACAACAGAGAAGATCATTAGCATAGGCGAGGAATTACAACAAAATTATACGTTATTAAATATTCATGGTTCAGCAATGATTAATATTGACATATGGGCTTCTTTTCCAGGCATTTCCTGGAATTATGCTTACAGTAACAGGCTTAGAAATATACAATTTAATTCATTATTGAGCTGCGTCATCGTAAAACAAAACCGCCCCCCCAATGTTACTTGCTTAAAAATAGGAATAATGAAAAAAAATATGGGAAATGCTGACAGGATCATCAGGGTTCTGATCGCTATAATAATTGGTATACTTTATTTTACCGGTTCCATCCCAGGAACTCTGGGAATTGTATTATTAATCCTGGCGGGAGTGTTTCTTCTGACAAGCCTTGTTGGGGTATGCCCTCTTTATGCTCCATTTGGAATTAAAACCTGTTCTGCCAGGAATAAAAAATAAGCTTATGAGGAAACTGCAGAAATTAAACTTTTCACTTCTTGGTGGAATGCTGGTGTTATCTTTAATCACTGCCTGTAACAAGGATGAAGAGGATACACCCACTATACAAAACGAGGTGCAATCAAACCTCCAGAGCGGGAACTGGCGCATCACAAAATTTATCGACTCCGGTACGGATGAAACAGATCATTTCTCCGGATACAATTTTACATTTAACAGTTCAGGTGTTGTGAATGCCAGTAATGGCACCAATACCTTTGACGGGACATGGAGTATAACCGGCAGCAACAGTGGTGATGACAGCCAGAATGACCTGGATCTTAACATCAACTTCAATCTTACCAATGACTTTGAAGACCTGAACGATGACTGGGATTTTATTTCCCAATCAGCGGTAAAAATAGAGCTTATTGATATTAGCGGTGGGAATGGTGGAACCGACTATCTTACCTTCGGGAAAAACTAAGGCTTAACCAGGCGGTTCGGTCTGCGCTTTCCACTCATTACATTGCCCTGTTTATGATTCACCATTTGGTGGCGGCTTTCAATTGTATCCGTATATCCAAATATTCCGGAAAATGTTCATAGATGAAATACTGCCGGAACTGTTTTATTTCCTTTTCAACTCGAAAAGATCTTTCCTGCGATCCAGGAGATTACGTACGGCACCGTATTGATGCAATTCACGCAGCAGGTCGATGTCAACATCGGCGATCAGGATCATT
>JAZBOU010000068.1:0-2892 GCA_036351275.1 Bacteroidales bacterium | reverse complement strand
TCGAACACAGGCCCCGGTAACTTCCCCATCGGCCAGTACGGCCACTTCCTGTGCTTCGGAGACCGAATCCATTTCAATGAAATAAGGCACATAGCTTGCCTGCTCTTCATATTCATAATAGGAGGTTTCTGGCAATGACATGCTCTCTGCTTTATTATCACTCTCTACCCAGGAAAAACTATGATTATAGTCTACACCAAGGATGACAAGATCCCCGCTGGCGCGGATCTCCTGATCCATGCCTAATAACCGCTTGTCTCCCGACAAGCAATTCATCATCACTCATGCTGCGCCAGGCGATTTATGACGTGATAATCACCCTTTCGAATATCGCTAAATCGCTACATCTCATAAATCGTTCAATCTCCATGGGGGCTCATCAGGAGATGAGCAGACAGTGCGCACGCATGTGAACATGCGCGCGAGCGGGTAGTGGTACGCATGATTATTTACTGTCCTGATTATCAGTAAAAAATAGGGTATCCGTGATTATTTATCTACCTTTGTGACAGAAATATGCTGAAACCCTTCTTTCCAAGCCTTCAATCCACAGGGCACTGATTTTTGAATAATCAGCATAATTATTTTATTCGAGTCCATTTCGATCGGTGATAAAAGGACCATAGCATCACTTTTCTTGATTGCCTCCAAAATATATTGATATGAGTAAATTAAGATTTGGTGTTGTTGGCACTTCCAGAAAGGAAGATGAATTGCGAATACCAATCCATCCTGAGCATTTATCCCGTTTGCCTGAAACAGTTCGTCGCCGATTAATATTTGAAGAAGGTTATGGAGCTCCATTTAATATTTCGGATGCTGATATCGCTGCCAAAACAGGCGGTACTGCGAAACGGAGTGAGTTATTAGCTGACATCGGTAATGTGATTATCCCCAAACCTGTTGTGTCCGACTTAGAGGAGCTTCGTGAAGGCGGTATATTGTGGGGTTGGCCACATTGTGTTCAGCAAAAAGAAATAACACAAACTGCTATTGATCGCAAACAAACACTCATTGCTTTTGAAGATATGTTTGTATGGGGCCCCAAAGGACAAATGGGACGACACACATTCTATAAGAATAATGAAATGGCTGGATATTGTGCGGTTTTACATGCCCTGCAACTTAAAGGCATTGACGGGCACTATGGAAATCAAAGAAAAACAATAATCTTTAGTTTTGGTACTGTAAGCCGTGGAGCAATATATGCGCTGAAAGCCCGGGGGTTCAGAGATATTACTATCCTTATTCAGCGTCCTGATCATGAAGTACGTGAAGAGATCCTGGATGTTCATTATGTCCGTATTGTTTCCGGTGTAGGGAATGAACCTCGCATTTTGGTAGTTGAACACGATGGGAATAAGCGACCTTTATCAGACCTGATCAGTGAATCAGATATTATTATTAATGGGATTTTCCAGGATACAGATAATCCGCTGTGGTTTGTGAAGAAAGAAGATAGGTCTGTTCTGAAACCAGGCTGTCTGATCATAGATGTAAGTTGTGATGAAGGAATGGGTTTTTATTTTGCAAAACCAACCACGTTTAAACATCCGATGCTAAGTATAGGAGATGTAGATTATTATGCGGTTGACCACACCCCAAGTTATTTATGGGAAAGTGCTTCACGGTCGATCTCTGCTGCTTTGATTGTACACCTGCCAGATATAATGAAAGGTCAGGAAAGCTGGAAACAGAATAAAACCATTCAAAATGCAATCAATATTGAAAAAGGGGAGATAAAAAAAGAATCCATATTGTCTTTTCAAAATCGGGATTCGGTATATCCATATCCGTATTTGTAAGCAAAGGGAGGTCCTAACTTTCAGAATTGAACGACACAACGATTGCCGACTTCGGCCAATCTACTACAAGGTCTGAAGTGGTTGCCTGTTGACTGCCACATGTCTGTTATCGGTTCATTCCCCGCTGGGGCGGATCTCCTGATCCGTGCCTAATAACCGCTTGTCTCCCGACAAGCAATTCATCATCACTCATGCTGCCCGGGGATTTATGACGTGATAATCACCCCTTCGAATATCGCTAAATCGCTACATCTCATAAATCGTTCAATCTCCATGGGGGCTCATCAGGAGATGAGCAGACATTCCGCACGGATCGTGAGATCCGCGCGAGCGGGGTATGGCCCTCTTTATAATGAACACACTTTAACTTTTGTAACTTAGTGTCAGAGTTAGACTGAAGATCTACATACATGATAAACAATTATTACTCTAAACAATGGAGGTTGATATGAAAATGAAAACAATTTTTACCATTAACTGCATTATTGCATTTCTTTTTGGAGCCGGGTTTATCTTTCTGCCGACATTATGCTTGACGTTGATGGGGTATAATATAGCCGGCGACTCCATACTAATCGCTCAAGGGATGGGTGTATTTGTTTTTGGAACAGGAGTTCTTACATTTTTAGCCAAGAACACGCCAAAATCTGAAGCAAGAAGAGCAATAGCCCTTTCCATGATTATTCTCTACGTCCTATTAATTACATACAAAGTATCTTTAAATCTTTTTTTTGGGATTCCATTTAACCTGATGTTTGCTGCAATATATGTAATTCACATTGCTTTAATAGCTTCATACGGATACGTTCTTTATAAGGAAGCAGGAGAGAATAGTAAATAAAGAAGTCAGAAAGAGTATAAATATTGATGTGAGAATAATGTATATTTTCAATGAATAAAAGCAGGTAGGATGCATTTATACAATTTATTGATCAATTTCCTTTTCATCTCCCGCTGGCGCGGATATTGAGGACTCATAAAGCGATGAACCGGACACCCGGCACCCAACACCCAGCACCCAACACCTAAATTCCCTATCTTTACCCCTGAACCCTGCACCTTGAACCCAAAACACTATACCATCCCC
>JAZBOU010000067.1:0-5971 GCA_036351275.1 Bacteroidales bacterium | reverse complement strand
TCCGGCACACGGCAGGTCTCATCCAGTGCCCTGATGTACTGCCCGCAATTGCTTCCGATGGCGTTCTCTTCCCATTCGCCTATGCTCAGGATCACATCAAACCCTTCATCTTTCAGGGAATCGATGACAGGGTAATCGATTATCTCACGCACAATGAGCGAATCGATCTTGTTCTTCCTTGCTTTGAAGGTAGGATTCACCGGTGTTATTTTTACCAGGAACACCTCCGGATCAAAGAATTCTTTAAGGACCATCGGATCCAGAATATTGTTTTTGCCGAGTGCAAAGTTCAGCGTGATCTTCTTACCTTCTTCAGAGTAGAATCGCTCGCCATATGAGGCCATTTTCCCGAAACTCCACTTGGATACAGGGATCAGCTTGTTGCGCTGCTCCACATCGGTGCTGTGCAGGGAAAACTGCAGCTGGAAGGATTGGTCGTACAGTGACTTCTTTATGTCAAGCAGCCGGTCGAAAAATCTATCTGTACCATGGGGAGCTATGGAAGAAAGGGAAGCTACAAAATTATCGGTCGGGTACTTCTCCGGGAACTGTTCCAATACATCAAGTACGGCATGATTGAAGGCCGGTTCGCCCATGCGGGCAAACTGGATCTTGAATTTCTCCGTTTCCGGTATTCCCGATGGGAAACGATGCTTAATGAGGTAGTCGATCTGGAAGAAGATCTCTTCAGCGCTGAGCTTTCCCCTGTAATCGCCCCCGGCATCACAGAATTTGCAGTCGACCGGACAACCGAAAAGGGTCGATACAATGATCACCCATTTTTTGCTGATGTTCATGGGTGGCTGCGTCGACTCAACGAATTCGATCCGCCTGCCGTCGCCGTTCTCGGCTATGAAAACCGAGGCGATCTCATGTTCCTGTGTCTTGCTGATTACCTTCATCTGCATGTATGTACTCTACGATGGCCATGGCTGCCCTGATGCCATCCCCGGTAGCGACCGAAGTCTGCCTGACCATTCCGTTCTTCACATCTCCAATGATATACAGAAGACCTTGCTGTTCGAGCTGTGCCTGCTTTTTTTTGAGTTCTTCGGTCATCAGATCAAGGTCCGGCTCCCGGCCGGTGGCAAAAATAGTATAATCGTACGAGTCCGATGGGGAAGAATTTTCAAAATATGATATACTACCCTGTTTAAGAGTGATTTTGAGCAATGCCGGTATGCATTTAATTTTTGATCCACGGTTGTGGATATGGATGGTATTATGGAGTGAAAGGGTCATGGCGTAATCAAAGGCCGCATCCCCTGCTCCAACAATAGCAATTCTCTTGCCATTTGCATTTCTCAGGGGATAAACTTCGGTATAACCATCCCCGGTATGCTTTGGTTTCGTTCCGGTAGCAACTACAACAAAATCACATTTAAATATATCGTTGTCACTCTCCAGATGAAACCTATTCCCGGAATACTTCAGCTTTCTGATCTCGTTTTTCTGATATCTGATTTCGAACCTATCAAGGTGCTCCTTTAGTTTACAGGCTAAATCCACTCCTTTTATCCCCTGGGGATACCCGGGATAATTATCCAGCCTCCAGGCATTTTTCACAAGCCCGCCGATCTCGTTTTTTTCTATCAACAGCGGATCGATCCCGTAGCGTTTTAATTGCACGGCACATGCAATTCCCGACGGGCCACCGCCGATGATGATCACTTTTTCATGGTGCATTTTGGATCTGTTCGATAAGATCAGCTGTTTTCAAGGGACGTGAGAACATGTAGGCGTAGTTCAGGAAGGTAGCCAGGTGAAATTCGTAGTTATAGGCAGCTGTTGCATCCACCGGGATGATGACGTCAAATCCTTTGACGAAAGCTGATCTGGCAGTGCTTTCAACACAAAGGTTTGTCATAACACCTGTAATAATCAGCTGCTTTATCCCCTTTTCGTGCAATAGTTGCTCCAGCCCGGTTTGAAAGAATGCATCAAACTGCGGCTTTGTAAGCACTGTGGCATCCTTCACCGGGATATCCTTGCATATCTTACTCCGGGCATCTTTTTCGCGGATCAGGTCGTGCCACCGTATGCCCATTATACCGGCATCTTCGTCAGTATTTATATGGCGTGTGCAAATTACGGGGATATTGCTGTCGCGACAGGCCTTCATGATCAGTTTTATATTCGGGATCACGACCGGGCCTGAAGGGACAAAGGCGTGTTCATCGGGATCGAGGAAATAGTTTTGCATATCAACCACCAGCAATGCCATATGCCCATGATCGGGCTTGAATATACGCATGCCCGAATAATACTTCACCTCTTCGATCATTTCATTGCATTCCTGATCGATGTTTTCTTTCGTAAAGTATTTCTCTTTCATTGCCCCGGTACTATGACTAACTACAAATGTAAAGTAAAAAATAGAAGAAATCCGAATTCTATAAAACGAATTTAAAAATATATTGCTTTTTTTTTAATAAAGTATTGCATTTCAAAAATTAATTTTTACCTTTGCAGCCGCTTTTGATGATTCGTCTGAAAAAGCTGAAAATCGTAAGGAATCCTGAGAAATTAAGGCAGGTATAGGTTCCACCCCGTGAAAACGGGATTTGTCTTCAAAGACCCACCTTATACCAATTTCCCGCAGATTTTCGAAAAAAAGCAAGGTTAAATGTCTCTTTTTGAGGAGATTAAAAACAACTAATAAGTCTTAATATGCCAACAATACAGCAATTAGTTCGCAAGGGACGAAAAAAATTAACTGACAAGAGCAAATCACCTGCACTGGATTCATGTCCGCAGCGCAGGGGTGTTTGCGTGAGGGTTTATACAACAACCCCCAAGAAGCCGAACTCAGCCATGCGCAAGGTGGCCAGGGTCAGGCTTACAAACGGAAAAGAAGTAAATGCTTATATCCCGGGTGAAGGACACAACCTTCAGGAGCACTCCATCGTGATGATCCGTGGTGGCAGGGTGAAAGATCTTCCTGGTGTTCGTTACCATATCATCAGGGGTGCACTCGACACTTCAGGGGTTGAGGGCAGGACACAGCGGCGCTCAAAGTATGGCACCAAGAGACCAAAGAAATAAAGAACTATACAATAATTATATAACACAACGATGAGGAAAGCAAAACCTAAGAAACGGACTATTCTTCCTGATCCTAAATTCGGTGACACCCTTGTTACCAAATTTGTGAACAACATGATGTTCAGCGGTAAAAAGAACATCGCTTATGAGATCTTCTATGCTGCCATGGAGATTGTTGCAGAGAAAACCAAGGAAGATCCTGTTGAGGTATGGAAAAAAGCGCTGGCTAATGTAACCCCTGCTGTTGAGGTAAAAAGCCGCAGGATAGGTGGTGCCACCTTCCAGATCCCATCAGAGATCAGGCCGGGCAGGAAAATGTCGATCGGCATGAAGAACATGATCAACTTTGCCCGTAAGCGCCACGAGAAGACCATGGGCGAAAAACTCGCCGGAGAGATCCTCTCAGCATACAAGGAAGAAGGTGCAGCTTTCAAGAAAAAAGAAGATACACACCGTATGGCAGAAGCCAACAAGGCATTCAGCCATTTCAGGTTTTAGGAAAGAAAACGAAAGATGCCGGAAAATTTAACATACACGCGTAACATTGGCATTATGGCTCACATCGATGCGGGTAAAACCACAACGACGGAGCGTGTATTGTATTATACCGGTATCAATTACAAGGTAGGTGAAGTCCACGAGGGTACTGCTACCATGGACTGGATGGCCCAGGAACAGGAAAGGGGCATCACCATTACCTCAGCAGCCACAACCGTTTACTGGACCACAGACGGCCAGAAATACCGTATAAACATCATTGATACACCGGGGCATGTCGACTTTACCGTCGAAGTAGAGCGCTCACTCCGTGTGCTCGACGGTGCAGTTGCCTTGTTCTGTGCTGTGGGAGGCGTTGAGCCTCAATCGGAAACCGTATGGCGTCAGGCCGACAAATACAAGGTGCCGCGCATCAGCTTCGTGAACAAAATGGACCGTTCCGGGGCCGACTTTTATAAGGTTGTAGGGCAGATCAAGGAAAAACTCGGGGCCAAGCCTGTTGTGATGCAGATCCCGATCGGAGAAGAAGATGATTTCCGGGGAATTGTTGACCTGATCGAAAACAAAGCCTACGTCTGGGACGAAGAGAATTTCGGCGTGATCTATGAAGAAGTCGATATTCCGGATGAACTCAAAGAAACCGTTGAAAAGTATCGCAACGAGATCATCGAAGGTGCAGCTGAAGACAACGAAGAATTGCTGGACAAGTTCCTTGAGTCGCCTGATAGCATCAGCGCGGAGGAACTCATTGAATCGGTACGCAAAGCAACACTGGAACTCAAGATAACACCGGTATTTTGTGGATCAGCCTTTAAAAACAAGGGCGTCCAGAAACTCATCGACGCCATTGCCTTTTACCTTCCTTCCCCACTCGACGTACCACCGGTGACAGGAGAAAATCCTTTCACGCAGAAGAAAGAAGAAAGATCAGCATCCGAAAGCGAGCCTTTCTCAGCTTTGGCGTTCAAGATCGCCACCGACCCCTTTGTCGGCAGGATCGCATATTTCAGGGTGTACTCGGGAGAATTAAAAGCCGGATCGCAGATTCTCAATGTAAACACCAACAAGAAAGAAAGGATCGCCCGTATCCTGCAGATGCATGCCAACAAGCGTAAAGCCGTTGAAATGATACATGCCGGTGAGATCGGAGTAGCCGTTGGCTTTAAAGAAATTCGCACAGGTGATTCACTTACTGATATCAAGCACCCCATCCTGCTGGAAAACATACAGTTCCCTGAGCCGGTAATCAGCATGGCAGTTGAACCCAAATTGCAGGACGACGTTGAAAAACTGAATGCGGGCTTAAGGAAGCTTTCCGAAGAGGATCCTACATTTTTCATCCGTATCGATGAAGAAACAGGGCAGACCATTATCAGCGGAATGGGCGAACTTCACCTCGACATCCTGACCGACAGGCTAAAGCGGGAATTTAAGATTGATTGCAACAGGGGTAAACCCCAGGTTGCCTATAAGGAAGCGATCAGCAATACGGTCGTGCATCGCGAGATTTATAAAAAACAAACTGGTGGTAAAGGCAGGTTTGCCGATATCACCATAGAGATAGGCCCGGCTGACGATAGCGTTCGCGGACTCCAGTTCATCGACGACATCAAAGGCGGAGCCATTTCAAAAGAATTTATCCATGCAGTAGAAAAAGGATTCAAGTCGGCCATGATGAATGGCGTGATGGCAGGTTTCCAGATGGAAAACCTCAGGGTCAGGCTGATCGAAGGTGGATCACATCCGGTTGACTCCGATGCACTGTCATTTGAAGCTGCTGCTGGCATGGCTTTCAGGGAAGCTTGCAAAAAAGCAGGCCCTGTTCTTCTCGAACCGATCATGAAGGTGGTCGTGACCACTCCTGACGAATATGTGGGAGAGGTCAGCAGCGACCTCAACAAGAGAAGGGGCCATATAGAAGGGATATCAACTGTAAACCGTTTGCAGGAGATCAGGGCAAAGGCGCCACTGGCCGAAATGTTCGGGTACGTGACCATTTTACGTACACTGACTTCGGGACGCGGCAATGCGAACCTCGAGTTTTCGCATTATGCACCATTGCCTAAGGATATCCTGGAAGAGGTTTTATATAAGGTTAAAGGATACGTAGTAAATTATTAATAAGGTCTTAAACTAGAAAAACGTGAGTCAGAGGATCAGAATTAAGTTAAAATCATACGACTACAACTTGGTCGACAAATCGGCCGAGAAGATCGTAAAAACTGTAAAATCCACTGGAGCAGTGGTTAGCGGTCCTATTCCGCTGCCCACCAACAAACAGATCTTTACTGTTAACAAATCCACTTTTGTAAATAAAAAGTCAAGGGAGCAGTTTCAGCTCTGTTCATATAAAAGACTGCTGGACATTTACAGCACCACAAGTAAAACGATCGATGCCCTGATGAAGCTTGAGCTTCCCAGTGGCGTT
>JAZBOU010000066.1:0-29210 GCA_036351275.1 Bacteroidales bacterium | reverse complement strand
GGCCTGATCATCCAGGTCAGTTCCACTGCGGGAAGAGCAGCATTCCCCGGATTTGGTGTGTATAATGCCAGCAAATGGGGACTGGAGGGCGTGAGCGAAGCCCTGCGCTACGAACTTTCGCCACTGGGTATCGATGTGGTACTTGTTGAGCCGGGTCCATTCGCCACCGGCTTTTTCAATAATATTGTACAGCCAAGGGATGAGGAGATCGCATCAGCATATGGCCATGTCCAGGAATTCATCGGTGGATTCGGTCAGCAGGTAAACAGCCTGTATGAGGACGAAAATGCACCGACCGATCCAATGATCGTTGTTGAGATCTTCGAAAACCTGATCAATATGCCTAATGGTACTCGGCCACTCAGGACCATCGCCGGACTGGACTTTGGTTTCCAGGCGCTCAACGATGCTACTGAACCCATCAGGAAAGCCAGCCTCGATGCTTTTGGCGTATCGGATTGGGACGGACCCCGTTCGTAAACTTTTAGTGAATACGAGAATACGAGAGTACGGGATCACTTAGATTTTAGGTGATACTGAAATAAACTGTGTTTCTCTGCGTCTCAGTGCCTCTGTGGCCCATTGATTTTGGATGTTGGAGGTTGGATGAGAAGAAGAATATGAGAATACGAGAGTACGGGAATACGAGATAAATGGGACATGGAAAATGTCGAATTCACAATGGACAATTCCGGCCTCCGGTAGCCGGTAACCGGATCTTTAATTACCTTTACTGCAAACATCCAACGATGTGCGGACGCTACATACTGGTACAAAAGATCGAACTGATCGAAAAACGATTCAACGTCACTGCCCCGGAGGGATCGGAGTGGAAACCTTCCTATAATATCGCCCCGGGACAGCTGGCTCCGGTGATTACAAGCGATGATCCAAAAACATTGCAACTTTACCGCTTCGGTCTTACACCATTCTGGGCAAAAAAGCCTTTTCTTACAATCAACGCACGTGCTGAAGGCGACCACAATAAAGAGAATGATCCAGGATACAAAGGAGCAAAAGGCATTATCACTAAACCGGCATTCCGTAAACCGATTCGTTCACAGCGATGCCTGGTCATTGCCGATGCATTCATCGAAGGAACGGTAAAAGAGAAGCTCTCTAAGCCTTTCGTGGTGTATTTAAGGAATAATGTCCGCCCGTTTGCTTTTGCCGGCCTCTGGGACGAATGGACCAATACCGAAACCGGTGAGATCATCCGGTCCTTTTCCATTATCACGACGACCGCCAACGAACTGCTGCAAAAACTGCCTCATCACCGATCGCCCGTCATCCTCGACCGCAAGCACGAAGCCAGATGGCTGAATAACAGCCTGCCACTGGCAGATGTCACAAAATTGTTAAAACCTTACCCGGCCGACCTCATGAATGCCTACCCGGTGGATCCGGCCATCAAAAACCCGCGTGCTGAAGGCCCCAAACTGCTCAGACCCATAGGGGAGAGGGTTGTTCCCGAATACGATGTTAAAACCCAGGAAGATATTGAGCTCCAGGGAATGGGGGCTGGGAAACGGTTCAAGTATGATCCGAATAATCCCTGGGATCAATAAATCCGAAGCACGAAATCTCAAAATTCGAAACAAATTCAAAATTCAAAGTCTTTAAACTCAAAACCTGCATATATTCCGATTTCTTTTTACCACAAAGGATGCACAAAGGTTATCACAAAGTCGCACAAAGTAATTCCCTTCGTGTTACTTCGTGCTGTACTTGGTGTGTCCTTTGTGGTTCAAAAAACTCAAAACTTAGAACTTCCAACTAACTCAACACCCAACCCTCAACGACCTGTCCTGAGCGAAGTCGAAGGGCTCAACCCTTTAAGTGGAACGTGGATCTGCTTGAAGCGGCAACTTCAACATCCTGTCCACCTCCAGGCTGGGAAACCCAAACTCCTCCACGATCCTGCCATACAGCAGGTAAACGCCATTGCCACGGAAGGGGTACTTCTTCAGTATATCAGGAAAGTGGGTGCTGTCGAAAAACTCCCCGGTGTCGTCGAGGAAGGCGGCGAAGTGCATGATCTCCTTCTTTACCGTGCGCACATATTTTACCGTGACCAGCAGGCCGGCCATCTGAACCTTTTTCCCTACGCAATTCATCATCTCCGATGCCCTGATCACCCCGTTCACGGGACGCTGCAACAGTTCAAACCAGCTCATGGTCTGTGGAAATCCGATCAGTTCCAGTTCATCATAGGCATCTTCCAGCCTGCTGCTCTCCAGCTGTGGCAGCTTATACTCCTTCACATCCTGCATAAATAGGGTAGGGCCGGAGGGTTTCACGGTATTCTTGCCAAGATGAAGGTGTGCCTCCCATAAAAGGTGAGACTTAGGTTTCCCCAGGAAGTTGAAGGCTCCGCAGCGGATCAGCAATACCATCTGCTCTATCCCGGCAGACATGCGCTGTATGAAGTCCTCCAGCGATCGGAATTCGCCATTTCCTTGTCTTTCCTCCGGGATACCCTTCCCAATAGTCCTTTCCAGGTTGTCAATGTGGATGAAGCCGGTATAGATCTTCTTCCCGATGATACGCGTTTTGTAGTTGCTGTGGTTTACGCAGGGCAGCATGATCACGCCTCCCCAACGCCTGGCCTCGTTGAAATACACCCACCTGTGGAAAAAGCCCCCGAAGTTGTTGATCACCGCCACCATGAACTCCAGGGGGTAGTGTGCCTTCAGGTAAAGGCTCTGGAAGCTTTCCACGGCATAGGAGGCCGAATGGGCCTTGGAGAAGGAATAACCCGCAAACGACTCGATCTGCCGCCACACCTCCTTTGTGATCGCATCCGGGTAGCCGAATTCCCTGCAGTTACTGAAGAACTTGCGCACAATCCTTTCAAACTCCTTCTTTCCCCTGTACTTTCCGCTCATGGCCCTGCGCAGTACGTCGGCATCACTCAGGTCGAGGCCGGCAAAGTGATGGCAGACCTTCAATACATCCTCCTGGTATACCATCACCCCATAGGTCTCTTCCAGCTGTTCCTTCATCACGGGGTGGATGTATTCAAAGTTGTCAGGGTTATGGAAGCGGTGGATATATTCCCGCATCATGCCCGATTTTGCCACTCCCGGGCGAATGATGGAACTGGCCGCCACCAGGCGCAGGTAGTCGTCGCACCTGAGTTTTTTGAGCAGACCTCGCGTAGCAGGGCTTTCCACGTAAAAACAGCCGTTGGTCTCGCCCCTGCGCATCAGGTCTTTGACGTTCTCATCTTTCTTGAACTTATCAACCTGGTGCACATCTACCTTTATGCCCCTGTTCTCAGCCACGATCTCAGCACATTCACGAATATGCCCTATGCCTCTCTGACTCAAGATGTCGAGCTTCTCAAAGCCGATATCTTCTGCCACATACATATCCCACTGCGTGGTAGGAAAGCCCTTGGGAGGCATGTCGAGGGCTGTATAGCAGCAGATAGGCTCCTCCGAAATAAGGATACCCCCGGCATGTATACTCCTTACATTAGGGAAACCGGCCATCATCCCCGCCAGGGAATGGATCTTTTCGGTAATATGGTCTTTCCCCTCCGGGTCGTCAGGATGGTGCACCAGGCGGTCGATCTCTGCCTTCGGAAGGCCATATACTTTGCCCAGCTCCCTGAATATCGAACGTCCTTTGAAGGTCGACATGGCTCCGAGCAGGGCCGTATGTTTCCGGCCATAGCGCTTGAAAATATAGTCCTGCACCTCATCCCGTTCCCGCCAGGAATAATCAATATCGAAATCGGGGGGGGTACTCCTTCGCGGGTTGATGAAGCGCTCAAAGTAAAGGTTTAATTCAATAGGATCAACATCAGTGATCTTCAGGCAGTAAGCTACTACACTATTTGCTCCGCTTCCGCGTCCTACATGGTAAAATCCGCGCGACATGGAATAGCGTATGATATCCCAGGTGATCAGGAAATAGGAGGCAAATCCCAGCCTGCTGATCAGGTTCAGTTCATGCCTCACACGTGCTTCTGCTTCCTTATTCCGCCTCCCGTACCGGTATTCCAGTCCGTCGAGGGTCAGCTTTTCCAGCAGGAC
Source organism: Bacteroidales bacterium (assembly GCA_036351275.1). Taxonomy (GTDB): domain Bacteria; phylum Bacteroidota; class Bacteroidia; order Bacteroidales; family B18-G4; genus B18-G4. Next base: position 25,167 of record JAZBOU010000066.1, on the reverse strand, counting down.
CTTGTCATCATAGAGGCTGCCGGTAAAGGTTTTCTTGTTCTTGATGGAATGAAAATCAAACTCGATATGACAATCAGCCATCATCCTTTCCGTGTTTCGCAGGATATCGGGATAGTATTCGAAGGACTTCAATATCTCATCCTCCGCAAGGAACACTTCATCAGCCCTGCCCATGAGTGAAGGATCGAGTTTCGAAAGCAGGGTATTGTTGTCGATGGCCCTGAGGTGGCGGTGCAACTCATAACCACGGCTTCCTGCAAAGGAAACGGGGTTTCGTACCACCAGCTTCGATTGCCTGCTGCGCAAAGGGGAGGAGAGGAGCCTGCCCGTATCCGCAGGCCTGATGCCGATGTATTCATGCTCAAGCAGTTGCGAAGGTTTTGCCCCTTCGAAAGGATAGATCATGTATGCGTTCTGCAGTACCGGAGGGCGCTCGGGCAGGGCTTTCTTCTGCAGGCGGTATTCCGAGAGGAACTCATTCAGCTCCCTGAAGCCCTCATTGTTCATTGCCACGCCCGTATACAGGTAACGGCTCCCCTCGCGGAACTCTATCCCCGCCACAGGATGTATGCCCGCCTCATGGCATTCTTTAACGAAGTCCATCACCCCCGTGGAGTTGTTGATGTCGGCAATGCCCAGCATGTCCAGGCCTTTGCTCCTGGCAAGCTTTACCAGCGTTTCCGGGCTTAATGTGCCGTATCTGAGACTGTTGTATGTGTGGCAGTTGAAATACAAGTTTTAAGTTTTGAATTTTGAGTTTTAAGTTATTCCTAACCACTAAGGATACACAAAGGATATCACCAAGGTGCACAAAGGCTTCTACTTCGTGTTACTTTGTGCCGCACTTCGTGTATCCTTTGTGGTAAAAAATCAATCTATCAACACTAATCATTCTTCATTACCAATCTCCAATAATCACTAATCATTAGGATCTCATAATTCAGAGTCCAACAGCTCTTCGAACAGCTTTTTTCCCGTATCTCAACCTGATATTGTCCATCGCATTATACAGGCTCACCATCTCCGGGGTATCTTCGAACATATTGAGCTGCTGCACCCCGCTCACCAGGTGGCTGAACTTGATCCCCACCAGCCTGATCAGCATGCGGCGCTGGTACAGGCGCTCGAAGAGCTCCAGTCCTGCCGGGATGAGCACATGGTCGAAGGCCGTGTAGGGGATGCGTTTCTGCAGGGTGTGCGTGTCGAAGTTGGCATAACGTATCTTCACCGTGACGCAGGAGGTAAGCTTTTGCTTCTTCCTCAGTTCAAAGGCCAGGCGTTCTACCTTGGCGCTGATGAGCTCCTTCATCCGTATAATATCTATGGTATCGTTCTCGAAGGTACTTTCGGAACTGATCGATTTCCGCTCCGAGTATTGCTGTACGGGCGTATTGTCGATCCCGTTGGCTTTCTTCCACAATACGATGCCGTTCTTTCCCATCAGGCGTTCCATCATCTCCGGGGGGATGCTGCTGAGAGTGGCGATCTTCGATACCCCCATGGAACGCAGCAGCTCGTATGCTTTCTTCCCCACCATGGGGATCTTGCGTATCGACAGAGGGGCCAGGAAAGGCTGTACCTCAGGCTTAGGAACCTGCAATAAGCCATTGGGCTTGGCTTCGCCGGTAGCGATCTTGGAAACGGTCTTGTTCACCGACAGCCCGAAGGAAACAGGCAGGCCGGTATGGTCCATGATGCGCTCCCTGAGCTCCGTGGTCCACTTCAGGGAACCGAAAAAACGGTCCATGCCCGTAATGTCGATATAATGCTCATCGATAGATGCCTTCTCGTACAGCGGTGCCTGCTCGGCTATGATCTCGGTGACCATGCCCGAATATTTGGAGTACATGTCCATGTCGCCACGCACAATGATGGCATCGCTGCACAGGTTCCTGGCCATCTTCATCGGCATGGCAGAGTGCACCCCGAACTGCCGGGCCTCATAGCTGCAGCTGGCCACCACCCCACGGTCGGACATGCCGCCGATGATCACCGGCCTGCCCACTAAACTGCTGTTCATCAGGCGCTCCACCGACACAAAGAAGGTGTCGAGGTCGAGATGGATGATATGTCGTTTGTCGCTCAGCATAAAAAAATCAGCAAAAAACTTGCTTTTTATAAATCATTTATACTACCTTTGATTAGTTTTTAATCATTATTTTGATTGTAATATAATCATTAACTGAAACCAAATGCAAATTTTTAATTGTTTTTTTAACCGCGAAGAACACAAAGAATATCGCAAAGAACACGAAGGACATGCTTTGCGCCCTTCGTGACTCCTTAGCGTCCTTTGTGGTTAAGAATAATTCAACACCCAACCCTCAAAACTCAAAACTTCAACATGTACTTTAGTTCAAATATCAAGTTACTACGTAAAAGAAGGGGCCGCACCCAGGACGACGTGGCCCATGCCCTGGAGATGAAAAGATCTACCCTCAGCGGCTATGAGAACCAGGTGGCCCAGCCCGGCATAGAGGCCCTGCTGGCATTTTCGCAGTACTTCAACATTGCCATCGATACCCTCATCAGGGTAAACCTGGAGGAACTGTCGGAAAGCCAGCTCTCGCAGGTGGAACGCGGCTTCGATGTGTACCTCAAAGGCAGCAAGCTCAGGGTGCTGGCCACTACGGTCGACAATGAGAACAACGAAAATATAGAACTGGTGAACGAGAAGGCCTCGGCAGGCTATGCCAGCGGCTTTGCCGATCCCGACTTCATCAAAGTGCTGCCAACCTTCCAGCTGCCTTTCCTGTCGAGGAACAAAAAGTACCGCACCTTCCAGATCGCCGGCGATTCCATGCTGCCCATACCCGATAAATCATGGGTAACGGGGGAGTATATCGAGAACTGGTTGAGCATACGAAGCAATTACCCCTATATCGTGCTCACCCTCGACGACGGAATCGTATTCAAGGTGGTTGAAAACAGGATTAAGCAGGAGGGAAAGCTCCGGCTGATATCCCTGAACCCGCTCTTCGAACCATACGAGATCGAAGCATCGCAGGTGAAAGAGGTGTGGAAGTTCGTACACTATATCAGTGCCGAGATGCCCGAACCCAATATGCCCAGGGAGAAACTCATGGATGAGGTACAGTCGCTCAAAAAGCAGGTGCTGGCCATACAAACCAAACTTAATCTCTAAGCAGCCTGATGTTTGCCATCATCGACGTGGAAACCACCGGGCTCAACCCGGCAGGAGAGCGGATCACCGAGATCGCCGTCTACCTTCACGACGGGCAAAAGATCACGGATGAGTACCAGACCTTACTCAATCCGGAAAAACGCATCCCTTTCCAGATCACAGGCCTGACCGGCATCAGCAACCGCATGGTAGCCGATCAGCCACGCTTCTGCGAAGTGGCAAAGGATATCGTGGAGATGACGGAAGACAGGATCATTGTGGGGCATAACGTAGCGTTCGACTATCGTTTCCTGCGGGCGGAATTCAAGCGGCTGTTCTATGATTTCAAACGGAAAACGCTCTGCACCAAGCAGCTGAGTCGCAAATTAATACCAAAACGGGCTTCCTACGGACTGGGATCCCTTTGCAAAGATCTCGGCATCGAAAATGAAGCCAGGCACCGGGCTGCCGGCGATGCACTGGCCACAGTGAAGCTTTTTGAGCACCTGAGGGGCCTGGAGGATGACCTGCTGAAGCTTTCGCTTCGCGGACTGAATTCAGGCCTCAGTAAAAAGATCGTCGACCAGCTGCCCGAAGAATGCGGTGTATATTATTTCGTTGATGGGCAAGGGGAGATCATTTATGTTGGCAAGAGCCTGAACATCCGCGACCGCATCCTTTCACACCTGAGCAATAACAATACCAAGCGGGCCATGGAGATGCGCGACAGGGTGGCGGATATTAAATGGGAACTGACAGGAAGCGAACTCATTGCACTATTGCTCGAATCGGATGAGATCAAACGCAGGAAACCCGTTTTCAATCGTTCCCAACGCCGGTCCACCTTCCAGTACGGCCTGTTCGTGATCACGGATGTAAACGGCTATAAATGGCTTCAGGCGAAACGAATAAATGGGACTGATGCTCCCCTGACATCCTACACGACGCAGAAAGAAGCCAGGGCGCACCTGCAATACCTGGTGGATGAATACCACCTGTGCCAGAAACTATGCGGGCTGTATCCTTCAAACGGTGCCTGCTTTTATCACCAGATCAACCGCTGCTACGGGGCATGCACGGGAAAAGAAAGCCCGGAGGAATACAATGAGCGCGTCGATATTGCCATTGAAAAATATGTTTACCGCGAAAGCAATTTCTTTGTCATCGATAAAGGACGGCATGAGGATGAAAGGGCCGTAGTCAAGGTCTGCAACGGTTCCTACCGCGGATTTGGCTATATCCCGGAAGATGACATTGAGAATAAAGTCCTGCTGAATGAATGCATACAACCCTATGCCGATAATAAAGATGTGCAGGTTATCATCAAAGGCTATTTAAGGAAGCACCCTGATATGAAGGTGTTGGGTGTTGGGTGTTAGGTGATTTTGGATGATGGATTTTGGATGTTGGATGGGTTCTGCAAACTTCACTCAAAATGCTGAACTACCAATCTTTATTATTCAATAATCATTAGCCTGCCCGCCGGTTAACCCGCCGAAGGAGGGCAGGCGGGGATCTGATCATTCCATTAAAGAACTCAATTTACCAATTGTTGCAGTCTTTCCATATCCTTTATACTCACAACCTTCTGATCGATGCCTATGATGCCTTCGTCTCTCATTTCAAGCAGGTTTTTAGTGAGTGCAGGCCTCGTAATACCAAGGAATACTGCAAGTTGTTTATGCGTCATACCCAACGGGAAACTCAGCAACCCGTTGGTTACTTCCGGCTTATTTAAAAAGTAATATGCAAGTCTTCCTTTAACATGCTTGATCATCATAAAATTTAACTTCTCGGTAACGATCACAAAGCGGTTCGAAATAATGTTCAAATAATTTTCCAATACTTTCGCATCCTGACTTAACAGGCGCTGGAAAAAGTCTTTATGTATGAAGAGAATATTTGCTTGAGCCCCGGCTTTGATATTGATTTTCAGCCTTTTCTTGCTTGCAAACAGGTAAGCCTCCGCAAAAGAATTCGGGGCGGGGATCTCGCTGACCACTATACTTTTACCTTCAAAACTGCTGATCTCTCCCATTACCATGCCTTCAAGCACGATCATCAGGTAGTTCATGGGATCACCGGCATAAGCAATAATGTCATCCGTATCATATGATCTGATCTGAAAATGGATATCTGTCATCAACATTTTGATTTCATCCGGGCTGGCACCCTTGAATAACCTGGTTCTGGAAAGTATTTCGTACATATTAAAAAAAATATTGCATTTGTAATCGCGATTACTTATTTTATAGGATAACAATCCCAATTTTGTAAATGTTTAATTGTAAAAAAATTTAATTATGTTTTGCTTTCAATGTCAGGAAACTGCAAAAGGTACCGGGTGTACAATTGCAGGCGTATGCGGAAAGAAGGAAGATCTCGCCAATATGCAGGATCTGCTGGTCTATGTTTTAAAAGGTATATCAGTTATTGCCAGCCTGGCCAGGGAAAAGGGTATAGAGAGCAACGACTTGAACAAATTTGTCCTGAATGGGCTGTTCATGACCATAACAAATGCAAATTTTGATGAGGAGAGTTTTGTCAGGAAAATAAAGGAGGCCTTGGAACTACGTGAAGCCTTCAAAAGATCATTCCTGGAAAAGGGAGGAACACTTCCCGACAATCCACATGACAGTGTAACCTGGCATGGTAAAACCATAGAAGAGTTTAAAGCGAAGAACAAAGAGGTAGGTGTCCTCTTCACGAACGATGAGGATATCCGCAGCCTGAGGGAACTGATCACCTATGGTGTAAAAGGCATGGCTGCATACACCGAGCATGCCATGAACCTCGATCAGGATCAGCCTTCCGTGCATGCTTTTGTGCAGAGGGCGCTTGCAGCTACAACAGACGACAGCCTGGGGATGGACGACCTGGTAAACATGGTAATGGAAACCGGTAAGCACGGGGTTGAAGCTATGGCCTTGCTCGACAAAGCGAATACATCCAGATATGGTGATCCCGAGATCACCAGTGTAAACATAGGGGTAGGTGACAAACCCGGGATCCTGATCAGCGGGCATGATCTGCGTGATATGGAGGACCTGCTCATTCAAACCGAAGGGTCAGGAGTTGATGTGTATACACATAGTGAAATGCTGCCTGCGAACTATTACCCTGCCTTCAAGAAATACAGTCACTTTGTTGGAAATTACGGCAACTCCTGGTGGAAACAAAGGGAGGAATTTCAAACCTTTAACGGACCTATACTTTTTACAACGAACTGTATCGTCCCGCCACCGAGAAACGCAAACTATGCTGACAGGGTCTTTACGACCGGTGCAGCAGGTTACCCCGGCTCTAAGCACATTGCTGAACGGCCTGAGGGCGGCAGGAAGGACTTCAGTGAGATCATCGAACTGGCCAAAACCTGCCAGCCTCCTCTTGAAATCGAATCCGGGGAGATCATAGGGGGATTCGCCCATAAGCAGGTGATCAGTCTTGCCGACAAGATAGTAGACGCAGTGAAGTCGGGTGCCATCAAAAAATTCTTCGTTATGGCAGGATGCGACGGCCGTCACAAAGACAGGGATTATTATACGGAGTTTGCCAGGGAGCTGCCTGAGGACACCGTTATCCTCACGGCCGGATGTGCCAAATACAGGTACAACAAGCTACCTTTAGGCGATATCAATGGCATTCCGAGGGTGCTGGATGCTGGTCAGTGTAACGACAGTTATTCGCTTGCAGTCATCGCCATGAAACTAAAGGAGGTGTTCGAACTGGAAGACATAAACGAGCTGCCCATCGCATACAACATCGCATGGTATGAGCAAAAGGCAGTTATTGTTTTGCTCGCACTCCTTTATCTCGGCGTTAAAAACATACACCTCGGACCAACGATGCCCGCTTTCCTTTCGCCAAACGTAGCCAAAGTCCTTGTTGAACAGTTTGGGATTGCCGGCACTCAGGATGTAAAATCGGATATTGAACTCTTGATGAATTAGCAAAAGAGAATGTTTTTATAGTCTCAGCCCGTCCTCAGCAATGAGACGGGTTTTTTTACTGCCCACTGCGGACTGCCTTCGGCCAACTTGTTTTTCCGGATGCCTGAAAACTTTTTCTTTTCTTTGCACTATGATCAAACATTTGCTTTCAGCATTCCTTTTATTTCAGTCCATGATCATATTCACCCAGCCCCTGGCTTATCGTTGCATGCAACCGACAGGGGAGATGGTCATTGATGGAAAACTTGATGAATGGGGCAACACTCCGCAAACAGCGGAATTTGTTGATATAAGCGGCAGGGATGAACTAAAACCTTATCTGAAAACAGTTGCCATGATGATGTGGGACAGCAGTTACCTGTATATTGCTGCTGAAATGGAAGAACCTCATTTGTGGGCCACCATCAGGGAACGCGATAAGGTTATTTATTACGACAATGATTTTGAAGTGTTTATCGATCCCGACGGGGACACGCATAATTATGCCGAGATCGAACTAAACGCTTTCAATACGGTCTGGGACCTCTTCCTGACCAGGCCCTACCGTGATGGTACTACCCCCTTGAATTCGTTTGATGTGAACGGGCTGAAATCTGAGATCAGGCTGGTGGGCAGTATCAATGATCCCTCGGATATTGATACCGGCTGGGTACTGGAAATGGCTATCCCCTGGAAGGCACTGGCAGAGCTTACTCCCGGAAACCGTAAGCCTTATCCCGGAGAATACTGGCGGATCAATTTTTCAAGGGTGCAATGGGAACTTGATATTGAAAATGGAAAATATGTTAAAGCGAATCTCCCTGAACACAACTGGGTATGGTCGCCACAGGGTAAAGTGGATATGCACATGCCGGAAAAATGGGGATATGTGTTCTTTTCCGATCAGAATGCACGGAAGGATGCAGCTATCCCCCAGATACCACGCGAAGAACATATCCGCCATCTCCTAAGAGAATTATACTTTGCACAAAAAGCATATTACAGGGAGCATAAGGAATATTCAGCAGATATTGACGGCTTTGACACCAATTTCTTGCCGAACCAGCAGTACCCGGGGAACATAGAACTTAAGGCTTCAGGTGGGCAGTTCCTGGCCGGGTACCACGATCCGAATGAATACAGCATCTTTATTAACCAGCATGGCAAGATATGGAAAGAAAAAGACTTAAAAGCATGGGTATGGATGCATGGAAACGCTGAATTAAATGATTCTGTGTGGGATGCCAGGCTAGGTAATTTGTATGACAATGGTATTGAAGGTGTGTTGCTCGGTGGGGGAGATGAAGTGCTTAGGCGGGTCATCAAAATTGCAGAAAAATATGGCATCGAGATCCATGCATGGCGCTGGATGCTGAATTGCAACAACAAGGAGATCATTGAGCAACATCCCGAATGGTACAGCGTGAGCAGGGAAGGATATTCCTGCCTTGAAAAACAACCCTATGTCGGGTATTATAAGTGGTTGTGCCCCAGTAGGGAGGGAGTACGGGAATACCTGAATGCGAGAGTACGGGAAACGATGAATATTGAAGGATTGGCAGGTTTTCATATGGACTATATCCGGTATCCTGATGTGATCCTCCCCAGGGCCTTATGGGAGAAATACGGTCTGTACCAGGATCATGAAATGCCCGAATACGATTACTGTTATTGCGAAGTGTGCAGAAGCAAATTCAAGGATCAATACGGATATGATCCCCTGGAACTTGAGAATCCTGAACAGGACAGCCTTTGGAGGCAGTTTCGTTACGATATCGTTACAGAAGTGGTCAACGGGATTGAAGATGATATCATGCTGACGGCTGCCGTGTTCCCATCACCGTATATTGCACGCACCCTTGTCAGACAGGAATGGGACAAATGGCAGACAGTCAGGATGTTCTTTCCGATGGTGTACCATAATTTCTATAATGAGGACCTGCAATGGATAGGGGAGACCACCTGGGCGGGTGTGTATGCGATTCGCAACAGGGTTCCAGTTTATACGGGCTTGTATGTGCCTTCCCTTACACCCACAGAACTCGGCAAAGCCATAAGGATCGCCATCGACGGAGGTGCAAGCGGTGTTTCACTATTCGAATACGGCGCCATGACGGATGAACACTGGAATGCCTTCAGGAATGCTGTTAGCAAATTCAGATAGTTATACCTGAACAATAATGTGATATTTTGTATGTGTTATGTGTTATTTATGATATTTAACACACAGAACATAACACATACAAAATAGCACATCCCGTAATTTTCTTAAGAATTTGTTAAAGATCAAACAATTCCCCCTTATTAAGTGTCTTTTATACAGATACTAACACAATTATATAAATCATGAAAAATCTTTTTACCCTTATATTCATAAGTCTGTTGACAATTAGCAGCCTTGCCCAAACAGCCCAAACAGTTGTTGTTGAGCACTTTACAAATACCCTATGCGGGAATTGTGCTGCCCGGAATCCCGTATTCTATGATCTGCTGGACAGCTATCCCGGCGTGATCCATATTGCTTACCACCCCAGTGCACCTTATCCCAACTGTGTACTGCATCAGCATAACGCATCTGAGAACGATGCCCGTGCCAATTTTTATGGTGCCTACGGCGGCACTCCCACTGCGGTTGTGCAGGGTGAATGGACCGGTTTCCAGAATCCCATACTTACGGCCTCTGAACTTGAAGCTTTTCTTGGAAATACGACCGATTATGAACTGCGTGTCTACCAGGAACAATACGACAATGAAATTGTCAACGTCAGCATTGTTATCAAAAGGGTAGGGGATGAAATGAACAACCCCACTAAGATCTTTGCCATTATTGCAGAAAAGGAACTGAATTATGCGGCTCCAAATGGGGAGAACGTGCATCATGAAGTGTTTCGCAAGAACCTGCTCGACCAGAACTTCAGCCTTGAGAATGTAGGTGATTCGATTATTCTGAATACATCTTATACCCTTCATAACGATTGGGTTGCAGAGGAAATGATCGTGACAGCCATCATCCACGATTCAGAGACCAGGTCGGTGCTCCAGGCAAATGAATCAAGCAGGATAGGGGACGGCACGAGTTCGATCAGCGATGAAGTTCTTTCTCTCGACGGTGTGATCTACCCCAACCCGGCAACGGATGTGATCCACATTTCCCCTTCTTTAAACAAAAACTTTGTGCAGGCCGAGATCTTTGCCCTGACCGGAAATAAGGTTAAAAGTGTTGAAGATCCTGCAAACAGTATGAATATCAGCGATCTCCCTCAGGGTATCTATATGCTCGTTTTGACCGACGATAAACAACGCCAACACCTGGCACGAGTTATTAAGCAATAGTATTCCGCGCACCACGCACCGCAGACCGCGAACTGCAGTACCTACAGGTCCTGCTCATTCGCCATTGTCCAGATATTCAGGAAACCTATCTTAGCGATATCCCTTAGTTTGCGATAATTTACCAGTTCCACTTCATCTTTTGGCGTATGGTATTCATCATGCCAGCCGGCCATGAAGTAGAAGAAGGGAATATCTTTTCTGGCGAAAGGGGAGTGGTCGCTTCCTCCGCCTTTGCTCATAGTTGGCCTCATGGTAATATCCAGGTTTATGTCGAATTGATCCAGGAAAGCAAAGGTATTTTGCTCCAGGAAATCCTTTCCGGCAGTGTACGTCATACGGCATTCAACACCCAGGCTGTCATTTTCCCCATCCCTGGAGATCATATCGTAATTCAGGCAGAATTTAATGTCTTCGATAGGGACATAGGGATGTTGCACGAAATACCGTGATCCCAGCAGCCCGCGCTCTTCACCGGTCCATGCCGCAAAAATAATCGTCCGTTCCGGTTTTTCCCCCGTGGCCATGCATGCTTTGGCAATGCTCATCACGCCGATGGTCCCGGATGCATTATCGTCGGCACCGTTCCAGATGTAGCCGTCGTACATACCCAGGTGGTCGTAGTGTGCGCCGATCACGATGGCCTCGGTGGTATCTTTCCCTTCGATCACGCCGATCACGTTTCGGCCGCTGATCAATTCCGAATCAACGCTGGTGGCAATATGCACGCTTTTTCCCTTCAGCACCCGTGAATCCGGTTCCATCTTTTCCTTCACCTGTGCTTCCCAGGCTTCCGGGTCGATACCGCTGCCGCGGAAGATCTCGTGGGCCACCCGTTTGCTCACACTTATCCGAAGGGGTGACGGGCTGATGGAGTCGCCCGGGATGCTGTATGAATAATCGTATATGGTATTTTGCTTTTCAGTGCCTTCGTAATATTCCGAATCATACCTGAAAGGAACATTTGCAACCCATCCTGAAGCATTGTCGTAGCCCGGGTAAATCGTTATGATCCCCGCAGCGCCTTTATCAGCCGCATTACTTCTTTTTTCCCTGTTCATGTAATATTGCGCATAGCGCCCCTCCGGGTGGAATTTTTTGTACGCCTTACTGGCCGTATCATCATGCCCCGGATAGCCCCCCAGCATTACGATCACTTTTCCTTCCACATCCATGCCTTTATAATCATCATATCCTTCGTCCTCGTTCACATATCCATATCCCACGAACACTATATCAGAGGTAAAATTCTGCGGAATGCTACCCGGGCTTAAAGAGAAATCGGTTTTATAACTGAAAGCATATTCCTTTCCTCCTGAGATCAAGTTGAATGACTGCTCTTCGCCTGCCCTGTATTTTACAAGCACAACCTCCTGGAAATAAGTGCCATACTGGTAAGGCTCAGCCCCTTTGCTGCGTTCTTCATATGGTGGATAATACCACTTTTTGTCGCCACCTGGCTTCAGTCCGTAGGTCGCGAAAATGCTGGCGATATAATCACCAGCCATATATTCCCCGCGGGTACCCGTGCCGCGGCCTTCTGTCCAGTCGGAAGCCAGGAAATCAAGCTGCCCTTTTACCATTTGTTCGGTGATGGCATCAAGGCCCTTTTCATATGCTGTGCTGTCGGCTTGCGAAAATACAGTTGTACAGCATAGCAGGACGAATAGAATAGTCATGGAAATTTTCATAGAGGGTAATTTTAAATTGCGACATTGGACCAAATTTAAGCATTCTGATAATATATGCCGGGAAAATACATTTATATTGACAAAGATTTATGTTAACATATTTGTATACTTGATTATCTTTGGCCTCAAATCCAAAACAAACAAAACTATGAAAACCGTATTAACATCTATTATTACCTCTATTATTACCGTTGTAATTGCTCTATTTGTTGTTCAATACTTCTGCAACGATGATAAATGTGATGCCGCGTATGATGGCGATCACGAGAAAGAATGCCAGGAGCATGTAAAGAAAGATCATGAGTATCATGATGGCCAGGGCATGTGTATAGCCGATTTTGCAGGGCACAGGGAAGAATTCGATGCCCAGCTCAGCATGGAAGAGAAGGCCACCATTGAAGCGATCAGCGAAAAATTCGAAGATGCTCAATGCGAAAAGATGTGCCCGGAAGGTAAAAAGAAGTTCATGGAAGAGCATAAAGCCGACTTCGAAGCCCTGCTTGCCATTGCCGACAACCACAAGGAATATTTCGATGGTTTGCAGGCTAAGATGCACGAAAAACATGCGAAAGCAAATGCTGTTGTGACTGACAAATGTCCCGAAGCAGCGTCGTGTAAAGAAGCTACAGAAAAATGCAAAGGCGAAGCAAAAGAAGTTGAAAAGAAAGTTGAAAAGAAAGCAGAAAAGGAATGCAAAGAAGCCACAGAAGCCTGTGAGGAAGAATGCTTTAACACATTCAAGATCCACTTCCTGCTGTTAGACAGCGAATGCGAGCATGATCATTAAGATATTTGATAGCTGATATTTGATAGCTGATATTTGAAGTAAAATGAGGTCATTTCGACCGGAGGGAGAAATCTGTATTTAGCGGGTTTCTCCTTTTTTAATTCATTAAGTTCATTGAGCTCATAGAATTTATCAGGATTTCATATCTTTGAACATTCAATATGTATTTATGCATGAGTTGTTGAAACTTCGTGATGAAGCGCTTTCCTGTACCCGTTGTCCGCTGGCAGCAAGCCGAAACAAACTGGTGTTTGGCGAGGGGAACCCCGATGCCGGGATATTCATGATAGGCGAGGGTCCCGGATATGATGAAAATGAGCAGGGAAGACCCTTTGTGGGCAAATCGGGGCAATTACTGGATAAAATACTGGCTGCCTGTGGGTTTAATCGGCATGATCACGTGTACATTGGAAATATTGTAAAATGCAGGCCACCGGGAAACAGGAATCCTTCTCAGCAGGAAGCCGCCGCATGCCTGCCATACCTGCACAAGCAGATCGAACTTATTGATCCAGGGATCATCATCCTTATGGGTGCTGTTGCACTGAGGTACATGATCGGCGACGAGATGCGCATCACCAGAGTACGCGGACAATGGATAGAGAAAGACGGTCGCTGGTTCATTCCCGTTTATCATCCTTCAGCCTTGCTGCGAAATCCGGCACTAAAAAAAGAAACCTGGGAGGACTACAAGAACGTCGTACGGAAATACCGGGAGGTGGTGGATGCAGGGCATGTTTGCCGGTACCTTTGATCTTCATGCTATATGTGTTATTTTGTATTTTTTATGTTTTATGTGTTATATAATTCAAAATAGCACATAATAAATAACACATACCAAATAACAAATTATATTATCACCATTGCCGTTACTGGTTTTATGTTAAATACTTCGTAATACGGGATTTGCTACTCCTCGCTGGCACGGATGTCCTCATTCGCACAATCCTTCGATCCAAAACTAATTTCAGTATCCAGCATCCAGCCAGCCTGCCGTCAGGCAGGTATCCAGTATCCTGATACATCACAATTCCTTCAACATAAACAGAATTAGCCGATAATTTATATTATGTTAAATAGTATATACAAAGAGAAAGGGAGCGGTTAACAGTACCACTCCCCTTTATTTAATTCAATTTAAAACGATAAACTAGAGATTGTTTATGCGTTCGTTAATAACTTTCAGCTTATCCATCATGTTGAGGATGGTATAGATCTGTTTCAGGGTTTGCAGGGTTGCCATATTATCCGGATTCAGTTCGTCTGATTTCTCCAGATACGGAAGTGCTCTTTCCAGCAGGGAGTCAGCTTTTGCTTTTTCAGTATCATATTCCTCTACGGCATCCAGCGGCAGTTCATTGGCTTTCTCGATCACTTCTGCGGCCTGGTTGTTGAACATGGCGCCCAGGTTGTAATATGCATCTGCATAAGCCGGATCGATCTCTATGCATTTCAGGTAAGCTTCTTCTGCTTTTGCAAGATTACCTGTATTTTCATAATTTGTGCCAATCGCAAACCAGATCGTTTTGTTCTCAGGATCCGTTTTCAGTGCCTCCTGGAGGTTTTCAAGCGCCTTTTCATTCTCGCCCCTGGCAAGGTAAATGTTCGTTTGTGTGATCAGCAGCTGGTAATCTTCCGGGAACATTTCCCTTCCCATGTCCACGTATTTCTCAGAAGCGGCTGTATCATTTTTCTGGTTAAGGTAAATATTTGAAATTGAATTATATACTATTGGTTCCTTTGCTCCGATATCGAGCAGCATCATGTAAGTTTCAAGGGCTTTTTCATATTCTCCCCCGATATCATACGCCAGAGCAACATTGGTGAGTGCCAGCGTATCCGTCATCCCCATATCCTTTGAAATCTTATAGGTATTCATAAATGATGTTGCAGCACCCAGGTAATCCGCATCATTGTACTTTTTAACCCCCTCGTTAAAATAGTTCGAGGCGATCACCCGGAAGTTGTGCTTAACATCTACCGTAAATTCTCCCCTGTCGTCAAGCTCAACACACTTTTTATACGATTCATATGCCACATCCAGTGCATTGGGGTCCAGTGCCTTGTATTCAGGATTGTCGCTCAGGGCTATGGCAAGGTAGATATTCCCCCGGTAATACCATGTTTTAGCGACATTCATGGTCTTCTCATGGGAGATGGTGGGATCAATATACTCCTTGGCTTTATCCAGTTTTCCATTCTTGAAATAATTGAAGGCACTGGTCCTCTTGGAGTTCTGTGCATGGATTCCCGTGACGATAAAAGCTGCAATGAGCAGCATGATCAATTTTTTCATAATGTTATTTTTTGGTTTTATGTCAGTTTAACAAAAGTAAAAAATACAATTTAAATCAATCAATATTCTTGCCAGGTTTTACGACTCCTCCCCTTTTTCCGGCTCATCAGTCTCTGTATCAGGTATTTCAGTTTCCGGAGCATCAGATTCAGATACCTCAATTTCAGCAAATTCCTCATCCTCTTCCCCCTCAATGACCTCAACTTTTGCAACAGCGGCAATGGAATCGTCATCCCTTAGATTGATCAGTCGAACACCCTGCGTGGCACGGCCCATCACCCTCAGGCTTTCAACTGCCATGCGGATTATCAGCCCGGATTTATTAATGATCATCAGGTCATCGTTATCTGTAACGTCCTTAATAGCAATGAGTTTTCCGGTTTTATCGGTAATATTAATGGTCTTTACTCCTTTTCCGCCCCTGTTGGTGATGCGGTAGTCGTCGAGGCTGGAACGTTTCCCATAGCCGTTCTCCGAAACAACGAGCACGTCATACCCGGGTTCGGATATGCAGACCATGCCGATCACTTCGTCTTTTTTCTGGTCGGCAAGGGTAATCCCTCTCACTCCTGCTGCATTTCGTCCCATAGGCCGTACATTACTCTCATTGAAGCGGATAGCCCTGCCGGAACGCAATGCCAGCATCACCTCGCTCTCCCCGTTGGTAAGCCTGGCTTCAAGCAGCTGGTCGCCCTCGTTGATATTGATGGCATTGATACCGTTCTGCCTTGGCCGGCTGTAGGCTTCCAGTGATGTTTTCTTAATAGTTCCTTTACGGGTGCACAGGATGATGAAGTTATTGTTGATGTACTCTGTATCCTTGATATCTTTTACGTTGATAAAGGCCCTGACCTTGTCTTCGGGTTCGATATTGATCATATTCTGTATCGCCCTTCCCTTGGATGTCCGTGTTCCTTCCGGTATTTCAAATACCCTCATCCAGAACACCTTACCATTTTCGGTAAAGAAAAGCATGTAATTATGGTTGGTGGCCACGAACAGGTATTCAAGGAAATCCTCGTCACGGATGGTACTTCCTTTTGCTCCACGCCCTCCCCTGTTCTGCCGCCTGTATTCGGTCAATTTGGTACGCTTGATATACCCGAGGTGTGAGATGGTGATCACCACTTCCTCGTCCGGTATGGTATCCTCAATGCGGAAGTCGTCGGCCGAATACTCGATCTTCGTCTTGGGTTCATCCCCGTATTTTTCTTTGATGGAAAGCAGGTTTTCCTTCAGGATCTCCATTCTCATGCCTTCATTCTCAAGGATTTCATTGAGTTGAGCGATGGTCTTCATCAGTTCGGTATGTTCTTCCTTGACTTTATTCCGTTCAAGTCCTGTCAGCTTCTGCAGCCGCATATCCAGTATGGCCCGGGCCTGTATATCACTGAGTTCAAATCTCGACACAAGCCCTTCACGTGCTTCTTCCGGTGTCCTGGAGGCACGTATGAGTGCGATCACCTCATCAAGGTTGTCAAGGGCTATGAGCAATCCTTCAAGGATATGAGCCCTTTTCTCAGCCTGATCCAGTTCATATTTGGTCTTCCTGATCAGTACATTATGGCGATGGGCCACATAGTGTTTGATCATATCCTTGAGGTTCAACAACATAGGCCTTCCATTCACCAGTGCTATGTTGTTCACGCTAAAGGATGTTTGCAATGCGGTATACTGGTAGAGTTTGTTGAGTACGACGTTGGTGATCTGTCCTTTTTTGAGTTCATATACGATACGCATCCCTTTCCGGTCCGATTCATCGCGTATATCGCTGATTCCTTCGATCTTCTTATCATTCACCAGGTCGGCGGTTTTTTTGATCATCTCGGCCTTATTCACCTGGTAAGGAATAGATGTTACCACGATGCGTTCCCTTCCGTTGCCCATCTCCTCGATCGTGGCCTCCCCCCTGATCACGATGCGACCACGCCCGGTCTCAAAAGCATCCCGCACCCCTTCGTAACCGTAAATGATCCCTCCCGTGGGAAAGTCGGGAGCCTTAACGTATTGCATTAAGTCAGCTATCTCAACATCGTTATTATCAATGTATGCCACTATGCCGTCGATCACCTGTGAAAGATTGTGTGGCGCCATATTCGTTGCCATACCAACAGCGATGCCTGATGCGCCGTTTACCAGCAGGCTCGGGATAGCTGAAGGCAGCACGGTGGGTTCTTCCAGGGAATCGTCGAAGTTCAGCTGAAAATCGACCGTGTCCTTATCCAGGTCGGCCACCATCTCTTCGGCTATCTTTTTCATCCTGGCCTCGGTATAACGCATAGCCGCCGGACTGTCGCCGTCAATGGAACCGAAGTTACCCTGGCCGTCGACCAGCGGGTAGCGCAGCGACCAGTCCTGCGCCATCCTCACCATGGTATCGTATACTGAAGAATCGCCGTGAGGGTGGTACTTACCCAGCACTTCCCCTACGATCCTTGCTGATTTCTTATACGGCCTGTTCGACAGTACACCCAGGTCGAGCATACCATACAAAACCCTTCTGTGAACAGGTTTCAGGCCATCCCTTACGTCGGGTAGCGCCCTTGAAACGATCACCGACATCGAATAGTCGATGTAGGCTGATTTCATCTGCTGTTCGATGTTAACTCTTATTATTTTTTCCCCTTCTATCATTGTCCGCTAAATTGAATTTTCTTCCTCATAAAATCATATCTTTCAAGAAGCCACGAAAGTAGTGAAAATTCGGCAATTCCGGAAGTTTTTGCAGGGCAATATTTTTAACAGGAATATGTTGATAATTATATACTCAAAACAAGTCTTCGACCGGCCCGCTGTGTGTAACTTTGAGCCGGTAAAACGACCGGATTTGAATTATTATTAGTATGTTCGGACAATATTTGCATCTGGCAGTGAACCCGCTCACGGTTCCATTTGTTAGATTGTAGGTAAATAATACACTTTTAGGACCAAATTATTAAAATGGAAGCTAAGTTTTCTCAACGAGTAAAAGATGTGCTGACCTTCAGCAGGGATGAAGCGATGAGGCTGGGAAATGATTATATCGGGCTGGAACACCTGTTGCTGGGAATATTGCGCGAAGGGGAAGGAATGGCTGTACAGATCATGCTTTATTTCGGCCTTGACCTGCAGCTGATGCGGAAAACCATCGAAAAATCCATCGCCAACCCGGGAAACAAGGATACTAAACGCGATAACATACCTTTAATGAAGCAGGCAGAGCGTGCCCTCAAGATCACATATCTTGAAGCCAAAATGTTCAAGAGCGACCTGATCGGTACGGAGCACCTGCTGCTTTCCATCCTCAAGGATGAAGACAATATTGTAAGCCGCACCTTCAAAAAGTACGGTGTTGAGTACGGAATGGTAAAAGATGAACTGAAGACCATCACCACCCGTGACAAAGACACACCCCGCGTAGAACCCGTTGATGAGCTTTCGGAAGACACACCCGAAGATGAAATGGATGAAGGACGCGCCTTCGGTGGCAACGTAAAGAAAATATCCGACTCAAAATCCAAGACACCCGTCCTCGACAATTTCGGGCGCGATATTACACGTGCTGCCGAGGAAGGCCGTCTCGACCCCATTGTGGGAAGAAAGAATGAACTGGAACGCATTGCCCAGATCCTCAGCCGCAGGAAAAAGAATAACCCTATACTGATCGGAGAGCCCGGTGTTGGTAAGTCGGCCATAGCCGAAGGCCTTGCCAGCCGCATTATAGAGCGTAAAGTATCGCGTGCCCTTTTCGGCAAACGTATCATAACGCTCGACCTTGCATCCCTGGTAGCAGGCACAAAGTACCGCGGACAGTTTGAAGAACGGATGAAGGCTGTTCTGAATGAACTGGAGAAAAACCCTGACATCATCCTCTTCATCGATGAGATCCACACCATAGTGGGTGCAGGAAACGCCTCCGGATCACTGGATGCATCCAATATGTTCAAGCCTGCCCTGGCCCGCGGTGAACTGCAATGTATCGGTGCTACCACCCTGGATGAATACAGGCAATACATTGAAAAGGACGGTGCACTCGAACGCCGTTTCCAGAAGGTGCTCGTTGATCCGACATCCCCTGAGGAGACCATTGAGATCCTCAACAACATCAAGGAAAAATACGAGGATCACCACCTCGTGAAATATACGGATGAGGCATTGCACGCCTGTGTGCAACTTACCAACAGGTATATGAGCGACCGCTACCTTCCCGACAAGGCCATTGATGCCATGGATGAAGCGGGTTCAAGGGTGCATATTACCAACATCCATGTTCCTGCAGGGATCATTGAGATCGAAAACCGCATTGAAGACGTTAAGATAAAGAAGACCCTGGCCATCAACAGCCAGAAATTTGAAGAAGCAGCCGAATTCCGTGATATGGAGCGCAACCTCAACAGCGATCTCGACAAAGCCAAGAAAGCATGGGAAGAAGATGCAAAGATACACCGCGAGACCGTTTCTGAAGATAATGTCGCCGAAGTGATCGCCATGATGACGGGCATTCCCGTGCAGCGCATAGCCACCAATGAAAGCGACCGTCTGATAAACATGGAGAAAGACATGGAAGGTTCGATCATCGGGCAGCCCGAAGCCATCACCAAGGTGGTGAAAGCCATCAGGAGGAACCGTGCAGGCCTGAAAGATCCGAACAAGCCCATCGGAACCTTTATATTTCTCGGTCCCACCGGCGTCGGCAAAACACATCTTGCCAAAGTACTGGCGAAATATCTTTTTGATACCGAAGAAGCCCTGGTGCGCATCGATATGAGCGAATATATGGAAAAGTTTGCCGTTTCCCGCCTCGTTGGTGCCCCTCCGGGATACGTCGGGTATGAAGAAGGCGGCCAGCTTACCGAGAAAGTCAGAAGAAAGCCCTACTCTATCGTGCTTCTCGATGAGATCGAAAAGGCACATCCAGATGTTTTCCACCTCCTGCTGCAGGTGCTTGACGACGGCGTGCTTACCGACAGCCTCGGACGTAAGGTCGATTTTAAGAATACCATTGTCATCATGACCTCCAACATTGGCTCAAGACAGCTGAAAGATTTCGGACAGGGAGTCGGGTTTACTACAGAGGCAAAGAAAGCCAGCAAAGCGACATTCTCCAAGGGAGTGATCGAAAATGCCCTCAAGAAGTCCTTTGCCCCGGAGTTCCTGAACAGGATCGATGACGTGGTCATATTCCAGAATCTTGAAAAGGAAGATATATTCAAGATCATCGACATCGAACTCAAACAACTTTACGAACGCATCCACGACCTCGGATACAAGATCAGCATCAGCAAAAAAGCCAAGGAGCATATCGTGGAAAAAGGCTGGGATCCCCAGTTCGGTGCCAGGCCGCTGAAACGTGCCATCCAGAAATATGTTGAGGATGTGCTCGCAGAGGAACTCATCAGACACAAGATTGCCGATGGCGATTCCGTAAATCTCGACTATGATGAAAAGAAAGACGAGATGAAGGTTAAGATCACCAAGCCGACAGCTAAAAAGTAGGCAGTAGGCAGTGTTTCGTATTTTAATCTGAAGTATTCTTAAAATCTAAATTTCCGGTAGCCGGTAGCCGGTTTCCGTATTGTGGTATGCTGGGTTTATAATATTTAGACTTCATTATAAGCAATAATGTATATTTTTGCAGCACCAAATTGGGAAAACTATGGAAAAAGATAAAATTCAAAGTGGTGGCGAATTCCTGATCAAGGAATCATCGGCCGATGACATCTTCATTCCGGAGGAGTTGAATGAAGAACAACAGATGATCATTCAAACCTGTGAGGATTTTCTTGATGCAGAGATCTTCCCCATTCTGGAGCGTATTGACAGCCAGGAAGAAGGGCTGATGCGAAACCTGATATACAAAGCGGGCGAACTTGGATTGCTTGGTATTTCCCTTCCGGAAGAATATGAAGGATTTAACCAGGATTTTGTAACCTCGATGCTGGCCAGCGATGCCATGGGAGCAGGTTATTCATTCTCAGTAGCATATTCAGCCCATACAGGCATCGGAACCCTTCCCATCCTCTATTATGGCAACGAGGAGCAGAAGCAGCGTTACCTGCCCAAGTTATCCTCAGGCGAATGGGCAGCCGCCTACTGCCTTACTGAACCGAATGCCGGTTCAGATGCAAACTCGGGAAAGACAAAAGCCGTTCTTTCTGAGGACGGAAAGCACTATATCCTGAACGGACAGAAGATGTGGATCACCAATGGTGGGTTTGCAGATATTCAGACGGTCTTTGCCAAGATCGATAACGACCGTGTTTACAGTGCATTTATCGTTGAAAAGAACTGGCCCGGTGTTGTGATCAACGCCGAGGAAAAGAAAATGGGGATCAAAGGATCATCCACCGTACAGATATTTTACAATGATGTTAAGGTTCCTGTCGAAAACCTGCTGGGCCGCCGTGGTGGTGGTTTCAGGATCGCGCTCAACATCCTCCACATGGGCAGGATCAAACTGGGAGGCACTGTACTTGGTGCTGCCCGCAGGGCGATCACACAGTCGGTGCAGTATGCCAATGAACGAAAACAATTCGGGCAACCCATCAGCAACTTCGGTGCGATCAAGCACAAACTCGGGGAGCAGGTTATCCGCACATTTGCAACCGAATCGGCGGTATACCGTGTAAGCAAGAACATCGATGAAGCCAGTGAAATACTGATGGCCGAGGGAAAAGAAAAGTCGCAGGCTACCATTGAGGCCATTGCCATGTACGCCATAGAAGCAGCCCTGCTGAAGGTGTTTGGATCCGAAGCACTGAATTTTGTCGTGGATGAAGCCGTGCAGGTATTCGGCGGAATGGGATTTTCTGCTGAAACCGATGTCGACCGGGCCTATCGCGACTCAAGGATAAACAGGATATTCGAGGGCACCAATGAGATCAACAGATTGCTGGTTGCCGATACGACCATTAAAAAGGCACTTCGTGTCGGTTTCGATGTGGTCCGCTATTCCCAGCATGTGGTAAAAGAATCGGATAAGGAAGCTGAAGAAGCGGTTTCTGCACTCAGTTGCTATGAAGAAAAACAAAAGTGTACCCGGAATTTCAAGAAAGCTGTACTTTTCCTGCTTGGTGTTTCCAGCAATGCCTTCCAGAAGGAGCTTTTCAATGAGCAGGAAGTGCTCTGCAACATCTCAGATGCTATCATGCAGACATATACAGCTGAATCAACCATGCTGAGGGTGAAGAAACTCGAGGATATCGGCCATGAGAAATTCAGTGGTCTCTATAAAGACATCCTTGATGTTGTGATCTATGAAGCAGCTGATATCATCCGTAAAGCCGGCCACGATGCCATCAACTCACTGCCCGATGACGTAAAAGATAAAGACGTCATGCTGAAGCGCATTGACCTGTTCACCCAGGTGAAGCCGGTAAACGTGAAAGATGCCCGCCGGAGGATTGCGGATAAGCTTATCGAGGATAACCGGTATAACTTCTAGAGATCAGAACTCAAAATTAGAATAAGAAAAAGGCCTGCAGTTGCAGGCCTTTTTTTATTGAATATTCCATCCGACTTTTAGTTCTATCCTGGGTCCGTAGCCTCCCAGATCGGTGTAATTATACCTTTCGGTCTGATCATTGCCCAGTTCATATTCGGAGCTTCTGTTATTGAAGACACGCAACCCGAACAAATTGAAGTTCATCTCTACCGTTATCGGGGTGTTTTCAGGGGTGAATTGAAAGGGTACCATGCCAAGGTCAAAGCTGAATATATTCTGATACAGGGTAATGTCTGTTCTTTGCTGGTACATTCCGCCCAGCATACTGACATAAATTGATCGTTCCATATTCAGGTGTTCGTAACCGGTGTACAGATATATCCCCATTCGCCAGTTGCCGCGGTCAACCCAGTAAAATTTCCAGTTTGCACCCACAAAGCCACTCGTAAGATATTCGCGGAGTGCGAGTCCAAGTTTGGGCTCAATTGAAACTGCCATTCTCGTCGGGAAAGTCCAAATGTGTTCGTATGCGATGAATAATTGTGTGTTCGGACCATCATAGTAGGACAACTCGCGTGTATAATCGTAGCCGTAATCGTAATAGTAATAGTAGTCATCTGCATAATAATACCACCCACTCCATTCATATTGTATTGAAGCGCCCAATTTCAGCTGATGAGATCTCTTTATCTCACTCTTTACCGGATTATCTGCAGGTTCCTGGCTTTGTAAATTCACAAAGCAGCATAATAGGAAATATGCCAGTATAACTTTCTTCATCTTAAAAGAGTATATTGGAAAGAAGCTCCAGTTGAGTGATATTTGCATAATTGTACTGGAACAGCCCGTCTTCACCAACAAGAATAAGTATGTCGTTGTTCAGGATCGCATCATAGGCATGAATACCCGTAACTCCGCTGATCCGTTCCAGATTATATGGATTGCTAACATCAAAGATCTCAAGGCCACCGATTCCATTGCAAACAAAAAGGTGAATGCTATCCAGGGCAAGTCCTTTAGGATCTTCCATCCAGTATGAATCAATAAGCTGTGGATCCACAATATTTTTAATATCAATCACATCAAGTTGATTAGTCCCTGTTTGCCAGCGGCACGCACTATTGGAATTCAAGGTTGCAAAAGCAATCTCATCATTTGCCACTACCGGATCACAGCTTGTAATATGCTCATAGTGCGACAGGAAAAGGATATTTGAAGGATTTGATACATCGTAAATGTAAACCCCGTTACTGGCTCCGATAAAGAGTTTCTCTTTCAAGGTAAACACGGTTTCTATCCCAAAGTCCACTTCCAGTGTACCAATCTCAACAGGACTTGCTGAGTTTGTAATATCATAGATGAAGAGATCTTTTTTATTTATGAGGTAGAGATGATCATTTGCAATACTGAACCTGGCCATGGAGCCACCCTTTCCGGAAGTTTCACCTCCGTTTGGTAAAGAACTGGCGTCGGATGATCCCTTTTCGCAGGAGCTCAACCAGGTGAAGAACAATATAAAACCAAGGAATGATATATATCTTTTCATGTTCTTTAATATGTAGTGAAACATTCAGGATTCGTGAGCAGGTCCCTGACCCATCCAACAACATAGCCTTTTTCCGGATCTACACACTCAAAATATGTCCTCCATGACACGTTTTCAGGATAATATTGGTTTGGGAGTTCATAAATATCCTCAATTCGTTTTACCACAACAGGATTTTGAATATCACTGATATCTATAACGATCAGATCCTCCATGTTATCAGCATACATCATGTTTCCTTTTATCGCGATATCATGGTTCCCGTAAATCTGGATAAAGCATTCCTTGACAGGATTTTCCGGATCGGTATTGTTTACCACATGAACGCCCCTGTTCACATCACCGATATAGATGTAATTGTCTTTTACATAGATCTTTCCCTGGGTTTCCACATCACGGGCATCCAGGGTTTTCACAGTTTTGGCTTCGGAGGCCGGGGCATACACGGGCCTGAAACCTTCAACGACAAACTGGTTAGTCCCGCTAAAAAACAGCATGAATGCCAGAGCGAGCACAAATGTGTATCTCATTAAACAGGATTTTGTTTTTTTATAGATTGAAACCGGGCGGTTCAGTTGCCCGGAAAGCAAAATATACCTACTTCAATATGCTTTTCGACACCACCAGTCGGTTAACCTGGTTCGTGCCTTCGTAGATCATCGACAGTTTGGCATCGCGCATCATCTTTTCAACGGGATGTTCGCGTGAGTAGCCTTCCCCTCCCATCACCTGTACCGCATCGGCGGTAACCTTCATGGCCATGTCGGTAGCAAGGTATTTCGACATTGCAGAAAGCTTTGAGAAGTCTTTTTGTTTTGTATCGTATGCCCAGGCAGCTCTCCATACCAGCATCTTTGCGGCTTCTATTTCAGTTGCCATATCAGCAAGCATAAATGCAATGACCTGCTGGGCAGCAATAGGTTTGCCAAACTGTATCCTGTTCTTGGCCCATTCGCGGCTGTGATCATAGGCAGCTCTTGCATTTCCGAGCGCCGCCGCAGCAACACCGGTACGTGTCCTGTCGAAGGTTTTCATGGCAAT
>JAZBOU010000065.1:0-19462 GCA_036351275.1 Bacteroidales bacterium | reverse complement strand
CTCTGGATTTGGAACAAATATATCGTCCTTATTTTCAATCGTGGATAGCAATTTAGTAGTAATCTATTGTGGCCTAGAAAATCATTACACATTAAGTGATATCAAATATAATTCTTTAATTGAAATATATAAAAACTATGTTCTCGATGATAGGGTCTTGCTTGATTCATTGGGGAATTATAACCTTCCCTTAATTGATGCGAATTGGGAATACGGTCACTTTAAGCTGGTTGATGAACATATTATCGAGATAAAATTTATTCATAGTAGGAAAGTATTCTAATAACAACTATCAGTAATATATTCACATGCATGATTACATGAGTATCTACTGTCTAGCTGAATAGAATAATCTTGTCTATAGGATGACAGGTGGTAGGTAAACATGGATTAGGAAATTGGCGTCAACGGGTATAGTTTTGTAATCTAAGGAAATCGAATACCGGATATCAGATATCAAGTCTCAAGTTTCGAGTTTCATTTTTTTCCCTATATTGGTAAACGAATTGAACAAGCTTTCTTTGAAAAAGGCAAAACTTATATTCCTGCTTTCGTTCGTGATTGCCGCCAGCGCGATCATATGTACGTCCTGCCTGGAGGGGCATGACCGCAAAATGGGTGATATCCTGAACCAGAAGAAAAAAATCAAGCTGGATCCCAGTCTCAGGCAGGTTTTAGAACGGGATACGCTTATTGCCATCACGGACTACAATTCAACGAACTATTTTATCTACCGTGGTGAACCCATGGGATACCAGTTTGAGATGCTGGAAGAATTCACCGATTTTCTCGGGGTGAACCTGAAGCTGGTGATCAGCAATGATATGGATCGTGCCTTTGATATGCTGAATGATGGTGAAGCAGATGTTATCGCTATGGGTTTAACGGTTACCCGCGACAGGCAACAAAAGGTTGATTTTACGGTACCGCAGATACAAACAAAGCAGGTGCTCGTACAGCGAAAACCTGACAACTGGCGTAAAATGCGCACCTGGGATGAGATTGAGGAACAACTCATTCGTAACCCGCTCGAGCTTGCCGGAAAAGATGTGTATGTGCAAAAAGGGACAATTTTTGAAAACAGGCTTTCTATCCTGGCCAATGAGATTGGAGATACCATTAATATTCATGTTGATCATGACAGGGAGGTGGAGCAATTGATCACGGCGGTAGCACACGGTGAGATCGATTATACGGTATCAGACGAACATATTGCAAAGGTTAACCAGAAGTATTACCCCAACCTCGATGTTGGAACCGCTTTGAGCTTTCCACAGCATGTAGCCTGGGCCGTACGGCATGGGAGTGATAGCCTGAGGCTTAAGATTAACAGCTGGCTGCTGGATTATAAAAAAAGCACAGCTTCGAGATTTATATACAATAAGTATTTCAGAAATCCCCGTTCGGTTAATATTGCACAGAGCGAATACCACTCGATAGGGGGAGGAAAGATATCCCAGTACGACGATATCATCAGGGAGATCAGCCTCGCATATGATCTCGACTGGAGGCTTGTTGCCTCACTTATATACCAGGAATCACGATTTCATTCTGAAGTTACTTCATGGGTAGGTGCATTCGGACTCATGCAGCTCATGCCTGCTACAGCCGAAATATATGGTGTTGACAGCAATTCACCGCCTTCAGACCAGATCCGTGCAGGGATACAGTTCCTGAAGTGGCTCGATACCCAGCTACCACCCGAGATCGAGGACCCTGAAGAGCGGATCAGGTTCGTGATGGCTGCCTACAATGTAGGTATAGCACATATTTATGATGCCCGGCGGCTGGCTGAAAAGCATGGGAAAGACCCTAATGTCTGGACCGACAATGTAGATTATTTCATACTTAATAAATCAGACCCGGAATACTATCGCGATTCCGTGGTTAAATACGGCTATGCCCGTGGTGAAGAAACCTATAATTTTGTAGTAGAGATCTTCGAACGCTACGAACACTACAAAAAGGTCATAGAAAACTAAAACCTCTCGTATTTCGATATTCGTGTTTCGTTATTCGTTTATCTTAAGGCTCATGGTAAGATGTTCGATCTCCGCTTCGACGAACATTTCTCCTTCTATAATAAACCCCTGCCTTTCATAAAATGGTATGGCTTTAAGCTGGGAGTGGAGGTAGATCTCTTTCCCGAGGGGAATAATGTCTTCAAGTACGTTTTCAAGCATGATGTTCCCAAGCCCTTTATTGCGAAATTCGATCAGGGTAGCAAAGCGTTCCAGCTTAATACCCCTTGAGGTTTCACGCCAGCGTGCAGTGGCAACAGCTTTTCCTTCGATCAGCAAGAGGTAATGTATGGCTTCTGCTTCGTGTTCATCATACTCCAGTTTGGGATCAACATGCTGCTCCGTCACAAACACTTCATGCCTGATCTTGTTAGCCTGCTCAGCCAGGTCCGGCCGGTCTTCAATGCTGAAGGATACGATCTCTATCATACTTCAAAATTAATCCAAAATCCAACATCCAACATCCAAAATCAATGAAAGTGTAACCGAGGGGAAAAAGTTGCGTCAAAAGAGCAGAAACCGGAAGTTAAACCTTTAAAAAACTATTGTAATGATTGAATTAACTCCAATTTTAGTCCTGCTCATAATCTTCGGATTTATTTACGGCATCGTTTACCTGGGCGTCAGGAAAAAAGAACGCCAGACCATGATCGACAAGGGTGTTGACCCATCTCTATTCCACGAGCTGAGGCCGGGCAATGCTGCCATTCGTTATGGTTTACTGCTGATCGGCGTAGCCGTGGGTATTCTTATCGGGAACATTCTGGATGCAACAACTGTTCTGGAAGAAGAAGTATCCTATTTTTCCATGATCTTCCTTTTCGGCGGACTGGCACTTATTATCAGCTACTTCATTGAGAAGATGCAGCACCGTAAAGAGTAACAAATAACAAGCAACAAATATCAAATAACAAATCGGTTTAAACTCTTGTTACTTGATATTTGTTATTTGATACTCGTTATTTTAAAAGATAGCTATTCAATACGGTATACTTCGGCCCGCCTGGGCTGAGACGACTTTCAAAGAGGTGGAATACATTCACCTCTTCTTTTTGTATCTGTCCTTCCCGGTGACGGGAAATCACCTCCTGGAAATGATTTTTATTTTCAAGATATTTTATCCTTGCGATAGTCAGGTGAGGGACAAAATTCTGCCGGTCCCTATCGATCCCGATCTCCTGTAATTGATCAAGAATAATGTTGGCCAGGGTTATAATCCCACCTGCAGGTTCTATCCCGAACCAGATCACCCTGGGTTTATATGAACTGCCAAATATGCCTGTGTTCGTGATATTGAAATCAAAAGGACCCGACATTGAAGCAGCTTTTCCCAGAGCTGCATGGATGGCCGGAATATGGTGTTCCGGGGTCTCCCCGAAGAACTTCATGGTGATGTGGATATTCTCCGGTTCCACCCATTTGATCTTCTCTCCTTCAAGACTCTTTTTAAGGGCAAAATACCTTGACAGGAAAGCCTCTGATGGAGTAACTTTGATGGCAGCAAATACTCTTTTCATCCGGTGACAAAGATAATGGATGCAGAACAGACCAGGTAGGAATATTGGATGATTCTCACTATTATTGTATAGGAATAGGGGAACCCATAAATATTTGAACATGGCAAAAAGAATTAAGCGCATGCAGTATGACCAGATACTGGAGCTGTTGCGAAAAGTCGACACAGAGTCAACCTATGAAAAGGTGACCAAGGTACCGCATAGTGAGGACCTTTATCGTGAACTGGAAGCTTATGTGAACCTCAAAGAGTTCAGGAGATTTTCTGTACTGGGGATCGATATCTACCGCTATGGGCTCTACAAGCACCTTGAACAAACCATGATACCGGCCCTGTTCAAGATACTCTTTGATAAAGCCATCAGGCTGTGCCTGGAAAACAACCAGTTTGTGTTTCAGAACTATACCAAGGATAGAATCGATAAATCATTCATCAGCACAGGCGACGGAGGTTTCCTCATCTTTGAAAACCCGCTCCACTCCCTGTTTTTTGCCATAAACTTTGAGATGATGGTCAGGGCATTTAATTCGTATCATCATTTCCCCAAATTAAGAAAGATCATCGGGAGCATTTCCCTGCGATATGCCATTACGTATGATACCATCTTCCACTTTGAAAACAACTACTATGGCAGCGCCATCATCAATAATGCCAGGATACTGGAAAAGGACAGCCTGAACCGTTGCCTGCTTGATCAGCGTACTTACGAATGGTTCCTCACCAACATGGACGGGATCGAGAATCTTCAGACCTATACCATTTATGATATTGCCAACATCTTTGAATTCACAAAATACGACAAGAAATTCATCAAAGAGGGGGTAAATGATATCATAAACACACGATTATCAAGGTATACGGGGATCATCAATTCCGATATCCTCCGTATCGGGCAGTTCCAGTCAAAAGAAACAGTAATGAATATCTTCAACCTTCACCTGCAGATCACAACCTATGCATCAGCCGATGATAAGCAGGATACCAAGCGCAGGATCACGGTCAGCCTCGGAAACCTGAATACGAGCGGGATCTAATTACCTTTATTTTCCCTGGTTTTTAAAAACCAGTTTCCTGAAAGAAGCATTCATCCATGCTTTCCATAACTCATTGAAGGCATCAAACTCATTGTACTGAACCAGGTCTTTTTTCAAGCTGATCTCCCGGGTAACAAATACCTTGTTGCTTTCCTGCCTGAGGCTGATCTTTACCATTCCAACAGCATTGTCAATATCAATATCAACAGCAGGGCTGATCAGTTCAAATCCATCAGGTACATCAATAACATAGTTGTATTGTTCATGAATAGCTTCGTCAAGCTTAATAGGGATTTCCCGGTCTTTCTCAATATAGGAGAACCCCCAGGAGGCGATCCCTGCGCTCGAAGCGGGAACTTCCATGAAGGCGTAATCACCATAGCTTTCCAGTGCCTGCTTCTTTTCTATGGTCAGGTCAAAGATGCTTTCCTTCTTTTCAAGGGTTTTTATGTCAGCTTCCTTTACGCTGAAACCATAACGTTTTGCATAAGCTGAATCAAGAAAAAGACTGAAGTATGGATTGGTACTTCCCTTAAGTTTGACAAAGAGGTTTCCGTTTAGGGTATTTTCCAAATCCAGTGATAAATCTCCATGGTATATGACCCCAGAAGTTTCAACTTTTTCCTCATAAGTTTTCAGGCTTTCGATGGCGCCATCGAGAACCAGGAAGAGCTTCCCTTTTTCTGATATCCCCAGGTCCTGGGATGAATTGGATGTTGCCGAAATGTATAGAGGATCATTTGTAGTGTAAACCCTGACTGCGAAACCGTCAAAAATAAACAGGCTTCCAACCTTCACGTCGTAGTATTTTTTTGGGATGATGGCGACCGGCTCTGCGTTGAACCCTGCATTTTGAAGAAGTGTTGCAAGCAGTACCGTTTTTTCCAGTGGGGTGCCGGCATTCGATTGCCATGTTTCAACAGGTGTGCGGCATTTGAACCCGGTATATTCCAACGGAAGGTTCCATATTCCGATATCATTCACGACCATCTTCTGGATGTCAAGCACTGCTGTTAGTTCATCAGCGGCCTTGTCTTTCAGGGCTTTGGCCGCTTTTGTCATGGATTCATTTGTGGGATAAGCGAAAGCCTTCTGTGCTACAAAGGGGAAATAGGCCCGTTCCATGTCTCTGGCAGCACTGAAGAACAATATGGGCTCAAGCTCATAATCGGTACCCCAGAGGTATGTAATCTCGGAAAGGTCCCTGAAAGAGAAAGTATATACCTTCATGCCTTTCTCTTCGCTGATCTCAGCCCCTGTACGGATATTCAACACCGTATAATGAAGTTCCTGGTCGGCCGGAACCCTGATCACAACTTTCTTTTCTTTTATGGGTACGATATCTTGTATGTGTTCCTCTCCCATAAATGTTTGCATGAAACCGGCTTTTGTCTTCAACGTATAGTCAAGATATATTGTAGCTCCAACTTCAAGACCGGTATGGGTGATCACCAGTTCCCTGAGCTTGTTGTAAGGGGGAGCCTGCCTGGCCGCCCGTGGTAAAACTTCGTTAAAGGCATTGTCGGGGACAACCACTTTTTTGCCATCCCTCATGATGGTATAAGCCTCATTGATCACGACCTCCTGGTATTCCGGATCGAAAACGATAAAGGTCTCTCCATATAAACGGTGAAAGCTCATATGGCTGAGCAGCTTCACCTCCTTGTATTCCCTGTAATCATAGCTGCCATCGCTATGCAGTGTGTACTCTTTATGGATCTTGTTGAACACAGCATCACCTTCCTGGGCATGAGCCGGGCAGGATAGCAAAAGGATCAGAAGCAGTGCAATATAGTTCGATATATTTTTCATCATTATGTACTTATCAGGTTAATTGAATTTGAGGATGACAGGTTCTTCAGAGAATTTCTGCTGTGCTGCCACGGCTTTGCGGAAAGCACTCCAGTCCTCTTTCTCGTAGATCCTTTTGTTGAGGGAGATCTCCAGGTTCATCATCATTCCCGTACCGGATTTCGATATTTCATAGCCCCCCCTGAAGGAAGCAGGATCCTCAGAAAAACTCTCCGCCTCAGGCAGGTAAACCGCACTAACTTTTCCCGGCAATTTAATATTCTCATTCAGTTCAACCAGCCTTGAGCAACGGTCCCTGAACGGGTATTCCCTGTCTTCTTTGTCGACATTCCAGTACAAATGCGACATGCCTCTCAGGAAAATGCCGGACACACTTACCGGGGTGAAGATGATCTCATTTTCAGTCACCAGAGCATAATCAGGAATGGCATAACTGATCTTGATCTCAATCGGCCCGGCCATATAATCATAAGGATCCGCGTATTCTATCTTTGTGATCTCCATGAGCGGATAGCTGCGCTTAAGTTCGCGCTCTACATTTTGTTCCCACCTGTTTTTAAAATCCCTTGTAAACATACCCCTGATGGAACCATCTGATTGCCCTTCGGCCTTCAGCATCAGAGAACCCTGCATGCTTCCGTCTTTTTTGATATCGGTCTTTGCCGTGATCTTGAAATAATGATTTTCGGCGGGTGAGATGGGTGTGATGCCCAGGTCTGCACCTTCGGGAACCCCCAGCAGGTAATTCTGCTGCTGCTCGGCACTCGACCAGAGTTCCCTCAGGAAAGGAACCCAGGTGGGATCGAGGAGTTTGTATTCTCCGTTTCTCAGTTTTACGACGGTAACGCTATGATTGAACTGGTCGGCAGGAATGTAATCAATCCTTGACCCGGCCATGGTCATGGCAGGATAGGATTCAAATCCGGCAGCGCGCAACATGGTCACCAGCATGCCGGCTTTGTCCTTACACACCCCGCAACGATCCAGGAAGGTCATCTCACCTTTGTGCAGGGTATACCCTTCGCCCTCTCCCATGGAAATCCCCGAATACCTGATCTCGTCAGCAACCCAGTGTGTGAGCAGGGAGATGGAATCCATTTCGGTTTTTGCCTTGCCTTTGAGTATCTCATCCACCTTTTCCTTTACTTCAGGGGTTACGTCGAAGCTTCCGAAATCTTCGTTCACATTGTAAAACCACAATGATTTGGCATACCAGTCGGGACTGGAACTGATCAACAACTTGGGTGCTACATCAGAATATGCGACCATTCCGGGCTCATATTTAATGGGAGTGATGTCCTTTTTGCTGAAGGTATACACCATTTTATCGTCGACCAGCCATAGTGATGATTGCAGTTCCCCGTTATACACTTCATATTGTACCAGCTTATCTTTTGGGACTGCTGTCTGGTATACTTTTTCTAGCATAGGGTCCCCGCTCCAGAACTCGATAATATCATAGAAATGCCCGCGCATGGGAGGAATGTATTTATCGTCATCATCCCCGTAAAGAAGCGCATAGGTAAAGCCTTTCCTGAAAAGATATACCTCCACAGCATCCCCCGTTTCGAGCCGCCCCACTTCGATCATCTTTTCCCTTGCACCCCAGTAAATGGCCCTTGCCGGTGCAGGATAGTCCATCACGGTGTTGATGTCAAGCATCTCTTTTTCGCCGGATGCCCTGTGGATGATTACTTTCCGGATCTCCACATAAGCAGATAAGGGATCATACCCGTATGTGATCGTACTCAGGTCGCTGGCACCGGAAGCATTTAGCACTTTATAAAGGCGGTGGGTGTAAACATAAGTAAGGCCTGTTTCCTGCACATCAGAATAGGTGCTGTCGAACAGGATAAGTTTTCCGGCACCGGGATAGTCTGCTGCATCGCCGGAGTTGCGGATCAGTTTGCTGACCGGGTCAGCATGGACCAGCATCGCAAAAAGAAACAATGCTGTCAGTCCAAGAATTCTTCTATACATAGGAGTGATTTTAAATGAACGGTAAATTTAACAAATATATCTTGCGCCAGCCGTTTTGATCCGCCTATTTTCGTAATTTTGTGGGTACCCCTAACCCTTTTATTGCATACATTATGAGAACACCGGCACTGATTTTCCTGACCCTTATATCTTTGTTTTTTCTGAACTCCTGCATTGAACAGGAGAAAGCTTCTGAAGAGGAAAGTTTTTCGTTTGCTTTCATGACGGATATTCATGTTCAACCGGAGAAAAATGCTGCAGAGGGATTCCGGGCCGCTATCCAGAAAGTGAACTCACTGGATCCCGAATTCGTCATTACAGGCGGGGACCTGATCATGGATGCCCTGGGTGTGAGTTATGAAAGGGCCGATAGCCTGTATTCACTTTACGAGGAACTTTCTGTCGAATTCACTATGCCGGTTTATAATACCCTTGGTAATCATGAAGTATTCGGTATTTATGAGAAAAGCGGTGTAGAACCCGGACATCCGGAATACCGCTATGGCATGTATGAAAAAAGACTGGGTGATCCATATTATTCATTCGATCACAAAGGATGGCATTTCATGGTGCTGAATTCAGTCATGGAAACCGATGAAAGAAGATATATCGGGATGATCGATGATGAGCAGATCGAATGGATCAAAAAGGATCTGCTCGATGTGAAGCCATCAACCCCCATTGTGATCTCCACCCATATTCCGTTTATAACCGTATTTACACAGGTACTTTATGGCGAGTATGCCCCTGACTACCACGGGCTGGTAGTTGAGAATGCCAAGGATGTACTGGACCTTTTTATTGGCCATGATCTGAAACTGGTTCTCCAGGGGCACCTGCACTACCTGGAGGACATTGAAGTGAATGGAGTTCACTATATAACCGGCGGAGCTGTATCTGCGCGCTGGTGGAACGGGCCTAACCATGGTGTAGAAGAAGGCTTTTTAATGATTCAGACCAAAGACAATGACTTCTGCTGGGAGTATGTTGACTATGGCTGGGAGGTTGAAGAATAGAATTAGGGTTGCCAACCTTATTAAGGTTGGCAACCCATAGCTAAAACCTTGATTATGAGGAATACTTTATTAGTGGCTTTAATGCTGTTTTGCTTTTCAGCTACCTTTTCGCAGCAAGACTGGACCACAACCTTTGAATCTTCTGATGGTAAACGGACTGCCAGATATGCTGAGGTGATTAATTACAGCCAGAGGCTGGCCGAGGCTTCACCCCGGGTGAAATATCAGGTGATCGGTAAAAGTGCCGGCGGCTATGATATTCCAATGGTGATCATCAATAAGACAGGATTGGATGATCCTGAGAGTGTGCGCGCTTCCGGCGACCTGGTCATGCTCATTGAAGGTGGCATACATCCCGGCGAAGCCGAAGGAACAGATGCTATCCTCATGCTGATGCGCGATATCGCAATTACAGGAGAATATAAACATCTTCTTGAAAATGTGACTTTTATATTCCTGCCTGCATTTAATGTGGATGGCCTGAACCGGATGGGCTCCTACAACCGTATCAACCAGAACGGCCCTGAAGAAATGGGATGGCGGACAAACACCCAAAACCTTAACCTGAACAGGGACTTCCTTAAAGCGGATGCACCGGCCATGCATGCCTGGCTGAAGATGTTCACAAAATGGCTGCCCGATTTTTTTATCGACTGCCATACTACCGACGGTGCCGATTACCAGTATGTGCTCACCTATATGATGGAAACCTTCGGTACCATGGACCCGGCCCTCACCCGCTGGCAGGAAAATGACTTTCTCCCCTTTGTGAAAGGCCAGATGGGTTCTGCTGGGCACCTGATGAACCCTTACGTGAGTTTCCGCCGCTGGCACGATCCGCTCAGCGGGCTCTACTCAAGCCCGGCACCCCCGCGGCTTTCGCAGGGATACACTGCTTTACAGAACAGGCCCGGGCTGCTCATCGAAACACATATGCTGAAACCACATAGAGACCGCACACTTGCAACATACGACCTGCTGGTTTTTTCAGCTGAATTCCTGAACCTGAAACCCGAAAAGCTGAAGATCCTGATCAAAGCGGCTGATGCAACTACGGCTGATCCGTCTTTTCGCGACAGGCCTTTCCCGCTCAGGTGGAAAAGGGATGACACCGATAGCACCATGGTTGAATTCAAGGGGGTAGAGTATGATATCGTAAAAAGTGACCTCACCGGTGGAAACTGGTTCCGCTACCATCCCGACAGGCCAAAAACCTACCTCTTACCCTGGTTTAACAAATCACTGCCTGCCATCGAGGTCGATCTGCCGGAAGCTTATGTCATCCCACAACAATGGTCGGACGTGATCGACCGAATGGTATTACACGGGGTGGACGTAAAATACCTGCAAAACGATGCGGAAATAAGGGTGGAACAATACCGTTTCAAGGACCCTAGATGGAGCGAGAGTCCTTATGAAGGCCGGTTCTCAATGAGAAATATTGAGTATGATGCCTTTATTGATACCGTTGCCTTCAGGAAAGGGGATGCCGTGATCGACATGAACCAGCGTACAGCCAGGGTAATTGTAAATATTCTTGAACCCCAGGCGCCTGATTCCTATGTTTACTGGGGTTTCTTTACTGCCATCTTCGAGCAGAAAGAATATTCCGAAACCTATGTCATGGAGGAGATGGCCAGGGAAATGATTGAAGCGGATCCTTCCCTGAAAGAGGAGTTTGAAGCCCTGAAGACTGAAAATCCCGAGCTGGCGAAAAACCAGTGGGGTTTGCTCAACTGGTTCTATTCAAAAACACCATATTGGGATGAGAAAAAAAATTTATACCCGGTAGGAAGGATATTAGATAGGGAGGAGGTTGAACTACTCCCCACCAGATAATTTGAAATTCTGTGTTTGGTAAACTGTATTGCAAATGTGATGTTCAGCATCGAAAATAAAATTGACAATTGCACAGACAGAATACAGAAATGACAATCAATTTCAGTCCTCCGAAACCTCTGTGTTAACCCAAATATGACTATACCAGCACCACCCTTTCCTGTCTTTTGAAGGAGCTGTAATAGTGTACAATGATCTGCGCCCTGGCAGAAAATCCCTGGAAACGATCTTCACTTTCACATGATCAGGCCCCTCCTGCATTTCAATGATACAGTTCCGCTCCCCATTCACAAAGCATTGCAGGTATTCAGTATCAATATGTTTGTTATCCAGGGTGATGATCATTGTGGGAGGGTTATGCTTCATAACAATATCCTCAGGTTCCTTGCTGATCACTTCAAT
This sequence comes from Bacteroidales bacterium, assembly GCA_036351275.1. Classification (GTDB taxonomy): domain Bacteria; phylum Bacteroidota; class Bacteroidia; order Bacteroidales; family B18-G4; genus B18-G4. The sequence continues at coordinate 7,842 of JAZBOU010000065.1, read as the reverse complement.
GGGTTTCATCTGTGATTTCTGGATGAACCCTTTAAGGGTGGCAAAAGGCCCGACCATACTGAAACGGGGGATCTCAAAGAGATCACTGTTCCTATATAAAACTCCCGAATATTGAGCAACGGCAGAGCTAAATCCTGCATCCTTCAAGATACTTTTCATAGTTTTATCGTACTCACCGTAAGGATAAGCAAAGAGGTCGGGAGAATAGCCAAGGCTGTCGAAAAATGTGGTTTGAGCCGCCAGGAGGTCATTAAAGAATGCCTCTTTACGCTCTTCAAGGTCAGGGATATCGAGAAAATGCCTGTGTGTGCTGGAATGATTCCCGATCTCTATACCGCGTTTTTCGGCTTGACGTACTTCATCCCAGTTCATGTATGCTTTGTACCCAATATTGTCTGTGTTGACGTAAAGTGTTGCCGGGTAACCAAATTCTTCCAGCAATGGCAGGCCGTTCTCATAGAAAGAACGAAAGCCGTCGTCGATGGTCAGCACCACAGTTCTTGAAGGTATTTCTTCTTCATTACGGATGGCTTTGATCGCCTGACCCATGGTCCAGACGTTAAAGTTGTTTTGGCGCAGGTAGGCCAGGTGTCCCCTGAACACCTCGGTCGGAACGTTGGTGGAAGGATACCTGTCATCACCAAAGCGGTGATACACAAAACATACGATACGGTCGTGCTTTTGGGGTAAAGTCGGGGACAGTGCCGGCAGGATCAACAGGATCGCCAGCACCAGAACAGCAAGACCATAACATGGGTTATGTTTGCATGCTGGCATACACTTCATTTCATTATAAGCCCCGCTCAAGGCTTTCTTATCAAAGATAGAAATAAATGTACGTGGTTCAAAACGAATTTAGTAATTTTATATACTTGTCAATTATTGCTCGTTGCTCGTTGCTTGTAAACCAGAAACGAGCAACCAGAAACGAGTAACCAGAAACCGATTTATTATGGCAAAAAAAGAAATCGCAATACTTAAAAAACAAATCGAGCGCCTTGAGGTCAAGGAATTCGACCTGGAAGCATGGAAGAAGTTCACTATCGTGATGCTGGCACGCATATTCGGTGATAGATCCGAAAAGATCCGGCAGATCGAAAGTATCGAGTACGACTATTCGTCGTGGTCGCTGCGCGATACCAGTGGTTCATCCTCCTATCTTGAAAGTTGTAAAAAACTTGGCAGGAAAATATTGGAGGCATCCATAGAAGAAATTGAAGCATTTGGTGTGCCCGACAGGAGCGGGGAAGACGACAAGTTCTTTCATGTGATCATTGACGCCCTGCAGGATGAGCTGAAGGGATCGCAGTTCAGGCAATTGAAAGATGTGATCCTGAAGACAAAAGACGAAGCTGAACTGAAAGACAAGGTCAGGGAGATCCTGAATGATTATGATACTTATGTTCCCGTCGACATATTGACATCCATACTTACCAATACTGTTTTCAAACACGAATTAAGCAAATAGAGAAGATGCAGGAAGGAAACCTTACAAAAGCAGACAAAGCAAAACTCATTATTGACTTCTTTCACCGCACCATGATGCACCATGCCATCTGGTTTGCGGAGGTGCAGCACCAGATGGGCAGGGAAAAGGCCTACAAGGCACTGGATACTGCCTGGCAGAAGAGCTATGCCATTCAAATGAAACGCCTGGGCAAGATACTGGGATTTGAAAATGAGGACGGGGTTCCGGCGCCCATTCTTGACCTGCCGGAAGAAAAGCTTGATGAGCTTCTGAACGGTTCGGCCGTGAACTGGCTGGCCAACGACGGGGTGTGGTTCCAGTCGGTTGAGTTTGAGTATGGAATGAACGATGCAAAACGCTGCAACGACAGCGCCTGGGCACACTTCTCCCCATTTGAGGCCTGGTCGATAAAGCGTATCCTTGGACTGCCGGAGCATGCCGGGCTTGAAGGCCTGAAAAAGGCATTGAACTTCAGATTGTATGCATATATCAACAAGCAGTCATTTGCCGAAGAAACAGATACCAGCTTCATTTTCAGAATGAACGAATGCAGGGTACAGGTTGCCCGCAAGCGCAAAGGACTGGATGATTACCCCTGCAAATCGGGAGGCCTGGTGGAATACACCAACTTCGCCGAAGCCATCGACTCCCGCATAAAGACCGAATGCATCTGCTGCCCGCCGGATAAGCATCCTGAGGAGTATTATTGTGCGTGGAGGTTTACCTTGGTGGAATAGATTCACTGTTTCACTGTTCCACTGTTTCACTGTTTCTATGGCTGCTAGCTACTGGCTTCTGGCCTTGCTCGACGAAGCTTTAGCGAAGTTGCGTTGCTGGTTTTTCGGGATTACTCGTTGCTGGATACAAAATACTAGATCCTGGATACTGGATGAATGTGGTATTTGTTATGTGCTATGTGTTATTTGTTATTTATTTTATGCAGCACATAAAACATAACACATATAAAATAGCACATATAGATGACTGCCTACTGCCTACTGCGTACTGCCTACTGTTGTATTGTCATCATTGTCTCGTATTCCCGTATTCCCGTATTCCCGCATTCTCGTACTCTCGTATTCCCGTACTCTCGTATTCCCTTACTCTCAATGTCCTTACCATCAGGTAAATTTTGATAAGTGGAATCTGGAACTTGTTCTGGATCTTGAATATTGGAACCCGGAACTTCCTTTAAAAGTGCGCTGTACCTGATACGTAATACGTAGTACCTATTTTTTTCCTATTTTTGCCCCTCGTTAAAACAGACGATAAATAATTCAATGGCAAAGAAATACAGGGAATACAAACAGCTGAACCTTACCGAAACCGCTAAAGAGGTTGGTAAGTACTGGGAAGATCACGAGGTGTTCAAAAAAAGCCTCGGGATCAGGAAAGGTCATGAACCCTTCGTATTCTACGAGGGACCTCCCTCCGCGAACGGGAAACCGGGCATCCACCACGTGATGGCCCGCGCCATTAAAGATATTTTTTGCCGTTACAAAACACAGAAGGGATTCCTGGTCGACCGTAAAGCCGGCTGGGATACGCATGGATTGCCGGTGGAGATCAGCGTGGAAAAAACACTGGGCATTACCAAGGAGGACATAGGTACCAGGATCAGTGTGGAAGAATACAACCAGGCCTGTCGCCGTGAGGTAATGAAATACAAAGACCTCTGGGATGAGCTTACAGTGGAAATGGGCTACTGGGTAGACCTGGAACACCCTTACATCACATTCGATAACAAATATATCGAAACGGTATGGTGGCTGTTGAAGAAGCTTTACGACAAGGGCCTGCTTTACAAAGGTTTTACCATTCAGCCATATTCTCCTGCCGCGGGTACGGGTTTGAGTTCGCATGAGCTGAACCTGCCGGGATGCTACAAGGATGTAAAGGACTCTACCGTTGTAGCCCAGTTTAAGGTGGTGAAAGACGAAAAATCTGATTTCCTTTTCAAAGATGATCATGGGGATGTGTTCTTCCTGGCATGGACCACCACTGCCTGGACATTGCCTTCAAATACCGCACTTGCTGTCGGGAAAAAGATCAAATACAATCTTGTCCAGACTTATAACGCTTATACAGGATTACCGGTCTCGGTTGTGGTGGCGAAAGACCTGCTGGGGAATTTCTTCCCCGAAAAGAATGCCGAACTCGCCCTTGAAGATTATGAAGCAGGGCAAAAAGCCATTCCATTCAGGATCATTGCCGAATTCAGCGGGGCTGAACTGGCAGGGATCAATTATGAACAATTACTCCCTTATGCACAACCCGAAGATGGAGACGCCTTCAGGGTAATTACCGGTGATTTCGTGACCACAGAGGATGGAACGGGTATCGTGCACATCGCTCCCAGTTTTGGTGCGGACGACTTCAAGGTGGGCCGGGAGAATGGTATCGGCTCCCTGACCATGGTTGATAAGCAGGGAAGATTTGTGGATGCCATGGGTGAATTTGCCGGAAGGTATGTGAAGAACGAATATGTTCCCGGTTACGATCCTGAAACAGCTGATGATCCGGTTGACATCGATATCATCGTGAAACTGAAAAAAGAGAACAAGGCTTTTAAAACCGAGAAATACGAACACTCCTATCCGCATTGCTGGCGTACCGACAAACCGATACTTTATTACCCGCTCGACAGCTGGTTTATCAAAACCACTGCCTATAAAAACCGTATGATGGAACTGAACAACACCATCAACTGGAAACCGGCAGCTACCGGCACCGGGCGTTTCGGCAACTGGCTGGAGAACCTGGTCGACTGGAACCTTTCGCGTTCACGATTCTGGGGAACACCACTGCCTATATGGGTTACAGAAGACAGGGAAGAAGAGATCTGTATCGGCTCCGCGGATCAACTGTATGAAGAGATTGAGAAAGCTGTTGCTGCCGGAGTTATGGATGTAAATCCAATGAAAGGGTACAAACCAGGTGATATGTCGGAAGAGAATTATCACACCTTCGACCTGCACAGGCCGTTTGTTGATGATATCGTACTTGTATCTGACAGCGGGAAGAAGATGTTCCGCGAGCCAGACCTTATTGACGTATGGTTCGACTCAGGTGCCATGCCATATGCCCAGTTCCACTACCCCTTTGAGAATAAGGAGCTGGAAAAATATTTCCCGGCTGATTTTATTGCCGAGGGTGTTGACCAGACAAGGGGCTGGTTCTTTACCCTGCATGCTATTGCCGTGATGTTGTTCGACAATGTATCGTACAAGACCTGCGTTTCAAATGGCCTCGTACTTGACAAGGATGGTAACAAAATGTCGAAGAGGCTTGGTAATGCTGCTGATCCTTTCGATACGATTCACCAGTACGGCCCCGATGCCACCCGCTGGTATATGATGACCAATTCCCAGCCCTGGGATAACCTGAAATTCGACAGTGAGAACATCAGGGAGGTACAGCGTAAGTTCTTTGGCACCCTGTATAACACCTATGCATTTTTTGCACTTTATGCAAATATTGACGGGTTCAGCTACGCCGAGAAGGATGTGCCCGCCGGTGAGCGCCCTGAGATCGACAGGTGGATACTGTCTGAACTGAACACCCTCATCGGTGAAGTGGATGAAGCCTATAACCTGTATGAACCCACTCGTGCCGGAAGGGCCATCGTTGAATTTGTGAATGATCACCTGAGCAACTGGTACGTCCGGCTGAGCAGGAGAAGGTTCTGGAAGGGAGATTATACACAGGACAAGATCTCAGCATACCAGACACTTTACAAATGCCTGGATGTGGTGGCCAGATTATCGGCACCCATTGCCCCGTATTATATGGACAGGCTGTTTATCGACCTGAATGAGGTTTCGGGAAAAGAAGCGCAGGATTCGATCCATCTTACTGATTTTCCCGAAAAAGATGAAAAACTGATCGATAAGGACCTGGAAGAACGCATGCAACTCGCACAGAAGTTCTCATCTATGGTGCTTTCATTGCGGAAGAAATCCAATATCAGGGTGAGGCAGCCGCTGAACAAGATCATGATACCCGTGCTCGATAAGAAGTTTGAACGCCAGTTGCACGATGTGGAAGACCTCATACTTACAGAAGTGAACGTAAAGGAACTCGAATACCTGCAGGACACTTCCGGGGTACTGGTGAAAAGCATCAAACCGAATTTCAAGTCCCTTGGCCCGAAGTATGGTAAAATGATGAAGCAGATCGCATCAGCCGTGAATGCTTTCGGGCAGGATGAGATCGTGAAGATAGAGAAGGAGGGCCGGTATATGCTTGAAATCGAAGGTCAGGAGGTTGAGATACTGTTGACGGATGTCGACATTATTACCCAGGATATACCGGGTTGGCTGATCAGCAGCATGGGAACCCTTACCGTTGCGCTTGATGTTACCCTGACCCCTGAATTGGTGGAAGAAGGGATCGCACGCGACCTGGTGAACAGGATACAAAATTTGCGCAAGGATAAGGGCTTTGAAGTTACCGACAAGATCAGGCTGAAAATTGAAAAAAACCCTGAAATAAATAATGCGATCCAGAACAATTTTGATTATATTTGTTCAGAGACCCTTACCGAATCGCTTGATCTTACCGATGAGCTTGGTAACGGGGATTCTGTGCAGGTTGAACTGGCAGACAACCTTGCGGCAAAGTTGTTAATCGAAAAGGTCTGAAAGTGTTAATCAAAAACCAGTAGTTATGGCAAAGAAGGAAAAAATTGAAGAGAAAAAGACGCGGTATTCAGATGAAGAACTGGCGGAATTCAAGGCGATCATTGAAGAAAAGCTGGAAAAAGCACGGAACGACTTGAAATTGCTTACAGAAGCATATACCAATGCCAATGAGCACGGTACCAATGATACTTCTCCAACTTTCAAGGTGCTGGAGGAAGGATACCAGGTTTTGTCAAAGGAAGAGAACAGCCGCCTGGCAGCTCGTCAGAGTAAGTTCATACAGAACCTGGAAAATGCCCTTGTGAGGATAGAGAACAAAACCTATGGTATTTGCAGGGTAACAGGGAAACTGATCCCCAAAGAGCGTCTCCGGAGCGTGCCTCATGCCACGCTGAGTATTGAGGCAAAAAATAACCAGTATAATTAATTCAGCAGATACGCCTCATATGCTCCTCACTGTTTGCCCAAGAAAATGAAATGAAAAGATCCTCCATTATCATTTTAACCATATTCGTTATCCTGATCCTCGATCAGGCATCGAAGATCTGGATTAAAACAAATATGTTCCTTGGTGAGGAATTTAGCGTGATGGGAAACTGGTTCCTGATCCATTTCACAGAAAATGAGGGCATGGCTTTCGGGATGACACTGGGGGGCGGCTATGGTAAGATCATCCTGAGCATATTTCGCATCATTGCTGTATTAATGATTGGCTGGTACCTCCTGTATCTGTCGAGGACTAATTCACACAAAGGACTTGTTTTCAGCATATCCCTTGTTTTTGTGGGTGCGCTCGGGAATATTGTCGACAGTGCATTTTACGGTATCTTGTTTTCGCACAGTACCTTCCACAGTGTGGCCGAATTCCTTCCGGAAGGAGGAGGTTATGGCGGATTCCTCCATGGAAAGGTTGTTGATATGCTTTATTTCCCAATTATTGAGGGCAGCTATCCCGAATGGATACCCTGGAAAGGGGGCGATTCCTTTATTTTCTTCCGGCCTGTATTTAACCTGGCCGACTCAGCAATCACCACTGGCGTGATTATTCTCCTCGTTTTTCAGCGGAGGTTTTTCAAAAAGAGATAGGCTTGGGGTGTGAGGCCTGAGGCCTGAGGCGTGAGGCTAATTCTTCTTATTAAACTTCACCCTGTAATCAATTAGCTTCCTGAGCATTTTAGAGATTGAGGAAATTGACTCAGAAATTTCTTCAAAATCGCTGGTTTCAATGTAATTGATCTTGTGTGCTATAATTAGTTGTGTGTTTAATTCAGCAAGAGATGCTTTAGCATGAAAAAAATATCGAACTCCAACCTTATCAAATCCTGACTCTTCCCCCTCGGCTATGTTGGAGGGAACACTAATTGCAGCTCTACGTATTTGATCCCTGAAGGAGAAATCTTTAGCTAACTTTCCTTTAAAGGTTAAATTATAAACTTGTATAGCAAGTCCGCTAGCAAGCTCCCATACATCAAGTCTTTTATAGTCTCCCATAATTTTATGTTTTAATAAAGTAATTACTTAATCTGATTATTTTGGTTGTAAGTTTGGTTTGAGGGCTTATGTTCATGCACCCTACTCATTAATACTAAAAACACAAAAATGTCACCACCTCAAGCCTCAAGCCCCAGGCCGCATGCCCTTATTTATAAGAATTCTAAAAAAACCTCATTCTCCTACATCAAGAATGAATTAATCTTTTATCTTTGCGAAAAAATTTCCCTGAAAAGTATG
>JAZBOU010000064.1:0-3198 GCA_036351275.1 Bacteroidales bacterium | reverse complement strand
GTAGAGTTATAATTGGCTCTGGAACCCGCTTTTCAAATTCTATTCTGCCAATCATTATTTTTCAATAATCATTAGGATTTAATCATTCAAACCCAAATTAATGTCCAGTTAACAATTTTTTGCAAAAGGTTTCGTATTTTGTGAGGGCTAACACATATCAATCTAAGCAAAATGAAATTTCCCAAAAACTTTAAATGGCTGACATTTGCACTTATTGCAATGCTTTTTCTAACATCATGTGCAGCTGGAAATGAACGCTTCGACATGGATCCTGCTGGCTTCTGGGCTGGTTTATGGCATGGACTGATCTCCCTGGTAACATTTGTTATCAGTCTGTTTAATAGTGATGTAGCAATTTATGAAGTGAATAATTCCGGCTGGCCATATAACCTCGGTTTCATACTGGGGATCATGATCTTCTACGGAGGATCATCCAAAGGTACATGTAAAGTAAAATAGGCACTAGGAATTAGGCACTATTCACTATTCACTCAGGTTTGGGCTACCTGCTTTAATCAAAGAACTTCCAGCTTATTCCAAACCTGAATCCTGCATCCATCATGGGATAGGAGGGAACCATATAATAATCATATGGTCCCCAGAGGGCATTGATATGGGAATATTTAAAGAATAACCGGGCCCGCTTTATCCGGAAATTGAAGAATACATCTGCATACAGGAAATTGCCAATCTCTTTATCCGATTGTGCATAAAAGCTTCGCAGTGCCGGCATGTAAGCACTTGCATAATAGCTGGTATTGTAGTAAGCCCTGACACCCGGCTGTATTGTGGTGGCGCCTTTAAAAAGCGGAAGCGTGACAAAGACGGATACATCTGCCATGATCTCGGGAAGGGAAATGAACAAACGGTCAGATGCCGACTGGTAAGCCACCTTGGTGTCGATCCCGACTATGCTGAACCTGAAATCCTTGTAGACGATCGCTTTTATGACATCGATGGTATGATCGGCCTGTATGGGCAATGCTTCTTCGTTGAGGGCAACGTAATGGCTCAATTGCTGGAATTCGACCCCGGCTTTTAACTTATTCCTTTTGTAGTACAGGGAGAAAATATTTATTCCCATCTGGCGAAAGTCATTGTCCCACAGGAAATTGTTTGCGGAATACTGCTGGTAGAACCATCCCGGTTTTTGTCCGGCCAGGTCCCACGTAAATTCTATTCTCCCGTATTTTTTTTCGGTTTTACCGGGGATATAGGCGAAGCGTGCCCTGATACGGAAGTCGCCGCCATTATAATCGCCGGTAACAAATTCAGCCATTCCGCTGATCTGGTAAGTATTCTTGATCAACCAGTAAATCCCTGCCGAGGGAATGATCTGGTTGAAATATTTTCGTTCGCCGTATCCACCAAGCTCATGATATTCATGCCTTGCTGCTCCGTAAATGTAAAAAGGTTTACGCTCGTTCGAGTCGAGGTAGCCAAGGTTCGACCACATCAGTTTGTTCACGATCTGGAAATGATAGACCGAATCATGTGTGAGGACAGAATCATTGTAAATATTGTCATAGAATCCGCCAGTCGGGTCACTGTCGAGGTATTCCTGTGTTTCTTTTGACCAGTAGAACGAATGCGACAGTCTTCCTGCATGGATGTTTCTTCGCACGTAAGTGCTGTCGTTCAGTTTTTTATGCTTTTTCTGTATATTGAAGAACTGGTTTACATAAAAGGAGAATTGTCTGACCTGGTTTTCGGCTGAATTTAGTTTTACGGGAATCACAAGGCGGTCTGATTCGACATTATTTTCGAAGAGGCTATCGGATGCGATGCCACCATTTTCATAGACGAATATCTTGTTATAAATGTAGTTCATGATCACACCGTACCTCTTTTGTTTCGTGAAGTACTGGCCGTTTATTACCAGGCTTTTATTGTCGGATTTTTGCCGCTGGTATTTTCCCGGTGCGAAGATATATCTGAAATCGGCGCCCAGGCTTATCGTGGGAAAGATCCTTGTGTGAAATTTAGCGCCCACCATTTGTTCCTTTTTAGGGCCAAGGACATAGATTAATTCGGAGAATGGTTCATGAAGGCGGTAGTATTCAGTATTCCTGTTCGAGAACATATATGCCTCGAAGCTCCTGATCCCGAATTGAAATCCACCTGTACTTATTGGGTTGAATAATAGGTCTTTATACAACAATCCCGGGTTTCCAAGGCTTGCAAAAAACGGGGTTTCCTTGTATATCTGGTCGTAATTTTGCACGCCTGTAATGTTCATCCTGTAGCTGTTCAGGCGTCCCAGGGCCAGGCTGTCGACGCTGTGCCGGTAGAAGAAGACGTTGGAGGTATCTTTTGATTCGATGATGGTATCGCATTCCTGGGTGAAGATCGGTGATCCGATAAGGATCAAGGATATGAGAGCTAGTGCGATCTTCAGGTACTTCATGCTTTTATTAACGAAAGTTTATCGAAGTTAATATTCAAAGATAGGAAAACTGGGTTGATTTTGAGTGATGGATGATGGTTGTTGGATTATTCTCGATTTTCGTTCTTTGGTTTTCGATCTTCGATCTTCATGGGTTTAGAATACTGCAGAAGATTCCGAAACTTAGGGGCAAAAAAAAGCCCATTCTTGCGAACGGGCTTTTATAAAAGTTGGCGACGACATACTTTCCCACAATAGCAGTATCATCTGCGCTGGCAGGCTTAACTTCTCTGTTCGGAATGGGAAGAGGTGGACTCTGCCGCAATAGTCACCATAAGATCTTTGACCTCGTATGAGGTTCTAATATCTTAAAAAATAGACATATCGGGAAAGAAAATACACCGGGTATTATGAAAGGATCTGCATTCTGGTAGAAAGCTTACGGGTAATTAGTACTACTCGGCTTTGACATTACTGCCTTTACACCTGTAGCCTATCAACGTCATCGTCTTTGACGACCCTTAAAGGAAACCTCATCTTAAACTGAGTTTCGTGCTTAGATGCTTTCAGCACTTATCTCATCCGAACATAGCTACCCTGCGGTGCAGCTGGCGCCACAACAGGTACACTAGAGGTTCGTCCAACCGGGTCCTCTCGTACTACGGTCAGGTGTTTTCAAGTTTCCAACGCCCACAACAGATAGGGACCGAACTGTCTCGCGACGTTCTGAACCCAGCTCGCGTGCCACTTTAATGGGCGAACAGCCCAACCCTTGGGACCTTCTCCAGCCCCAGGATGTGACGAGCCGACAT
>JAZBOU010000063.1:0-20533 GCA_036351275.1 Bacteroidales bacterium | reverse complement strand
GAACGCCTGCGCCCGCAAAACCTTGATGAATACCTCGGGCAGGAACATCTCATCGGGGATGGCGCCATATTGCGTAAGGCCATTGAATCCGGGAATATCCCTTCAATGATACTCTGGGGACCTCCGGGAGTGGGCAAGACAACCCTGGCACATATTATTTCGGAACAGCTGAACAGGCCTTTTTACACGCTGAGCGCAATCAGTTCGGGCGTGAAGGATGTCAGGGAAGTGATCAACAGGGCGAAGATGTCCGCTTCCAGTGCCATCCTTTTCATTGATGAGATCCACCGTTTCAGCAAGTCACAGCAGGATTCGCTGCTTGGGGCGGTTGAGAAAGGCATCGTCACGCTGATCGGAGCCACTACCGAGAATCCTTCCTTTGAAGTGATCTCCCCCCTCCTGTCGCGATGCCAGGTATACATCCTTAAAGCCTTCGAAGAGGAGGATCTGCTTAAACTGGCCAATACGGCCAGGAAATACCTTGAAGATCAGCATAGCATCAAGATACAGCTCAAAGAAACAGATGCCCTGCTGCGCATTTCAGGGGGGGATGCAAGGAAACTGCTGAATGCCCTTGAACTTATTGTCAACCAATCGGAAGGGATCAAAGAACTTGATATCACCAATAAGAGTGCCACCGAGGTGATACAGGAGAATTTGGCCATGTACGATAAAGCCGGCGAAATGCATTACGATGTCATATCCGCTTTTATCAAATCTATGCGTGGCGGTGATCCCAATGCAGCCGTTTACTGGCTGGCCCGCATGGTAGAAGCCGGAGAAGACCCCAAATTCATTGCCCGGAGAATGCTGATCCTGGCTTCGGAAGATATCGGAAATGCAAATCCCAATGCCCTTTTGCTGGCAAATGCCTGCTTTGATGCCGTGAATAAGATCGGGTGGCCGGAAAGCCGCATCATCCTTTCGCAGACTGCCATATACCTTGCATCCTCCCCGAAAAGCAACTCCGCCTACATGGCCATTGGGAAAGCAGAACAGAAAGTAAGGCAGAGCGGCGACCTCCCGGTCCCGCTTCATGTCCGAAATGCCCCTACCAAACTGATGAAAAACGCCGGTTATGGGAAAGGCTATAAATATGCCCATGATTACGATAATAATTTTGCCGACCAGGAGTTCTTACCGGGGGAAATTGCCGGCACAACATTTTTTGAACCGGGCGATAATGCCCGCGAGAATGAAATGCGAAAGAGGCTGAAGGGATGGTGGAAAGGGAAGTACAACTATTAGGGTGTTAGGTGCTAGGTGCTGGGTACTGGGTGCCAGGTGAGTTTTGAGTTTTGAGTTTTGAGTTTTAAATGCTATGTTTGTTTAACCACAAAGAACGCTGCGGCTTATACTAAGATCACGAAGGTTTTATCTTTGTGTTCTTAGCGGCTTTCTTCGTGTGCTTTGTGGTAAAAAATGAAAATATGATCAGCAATATTCCGAAAATAAAACATACCGACTCCGGAAATTTTTTCCTGATCGCCGGACCGTGTATTATCGAAAACGATAAAAATCCTTTTGAGATCGCAGAAAAGATCATCGAGATCACCGATAAGCTCAAAATACCCTTTATTTTTAAAGCTTCATACCGCAAAGCAAACCGCTCAAAACTGGATTCGTTTACCGGCATTGGCGACAGGGAGGGGCTGGAGATCCTGAAAGCGGTCGGGCGAACATACGATGTGCCGGTTATTACCGACATTCACAATCCCGGGGAGGCATACCTGGCTGCAGAATATGTTGACATGCTGCAGATCCCGGCATTTTTATGCCGGCAGACTGACCTGCTGGTAGCTGCTGCTAAAACCGGTAAGCCCGTGAACATTAAAAAAGGCCAATTCCTTTCGGCAGCATCTATGAAATTCGCCATTGAGAAAGTCAGGCAATCCGGGAACAATCAAGTTATGCTAACAGAGCGAGGATCCATGTTCGGCTACCAGGACCTGGTGGTTGATTTCCGGAATATCCCCTGGATGAAAGCACATGGTGTTCCTGTGATCGCTGATATCACACACGCGCTTCAGCAGCCAAACCAGCCCGGCGGAGTAAGTGGCGGAAGGCCTGAAATGATAGAAACCATCGGGAAAGCCGCGATAGCAGTGGGCACCGACGGGATATTCATAGAAACGCATCCTGATCCTCAGAAAGCCCTTTCTGATGGAGAGAACATGTTGCCTCTGGATCAGCTGGAATCGCTTTTGGAGAAGCTTGTGAGGATTAGAAAAGTCCTTTGAATGATGAGATCCTATTGATTAAATCCTAATAGCGATTGGTATTGTTGAGTTCCGAACTAAGATTAAACGAAACTCTTCACTAAGAATCTCCAATAATCATTAGGATATAATCTCTAATCATTCTATTCGGCTTTAAGTTTCACCGACTTAAGTCCACCGGTTTCACCATCGAATTCAACATTGCCTGCCCCGGCTGGAAGAGATGCTACTTTCCCATACTGGCTTATAGCAGTTTTGATCTGCGAAACGGTATTCCCTTTATAGATGAGCCTGACCATAGCTTCTTCGGGGATACGGTATACCAGTCCTCCTCCTTCCTTTGCTTTATTCCCGGCAATGGCTGCTGTGCTGCCGTGGATATCCACACGGATATAGGCCTGTGTGCCATTTCCTTCCCCTTCGGCTATGCCGTTTGATGCGGAAAAATTGAAGATCGGTACATTGATACCGTTGCTCTCCGGGGTTGGAAGAAAGGTATAACTGTAAGTTATTTCATTTTCAACAATGGCGCCGGTAAACAACCTGAGGTATTCTTTTTCGAGTTTGAGTAATTCGTCGCTCATGAATTCCAGAGCTTCCACACTGTAATTCACCTCCTGGTATCCGGTAAGCAGGTTGTAACGGTCGTCCCGCACCCTGTGGATCATATCTGCCACTTCCCTTGCTTTTACATCAAGGGGTTTGTCGGTCATCGTGGTTTTAAAAGTATAATCCTCTATGGTGATGGTATCGATATTGATCGTTCTTACAATGGTATCCACCCTGGCATAAAGGTTCAGGTCGGCATATTTATTGAATATTTCCCTGACTTCGTCAGAACTGAGCCTTTCTGCAAGAGCACCAGCTATGTTTTCTTTGTCTTCTTCCGCAGCGCCAATAGCGGTGATCATACCATGTCCGTTGAGTTGGATCAAAGTCTGCCAGGCTGTTTTGGTGGTTTTTTCCCCTTCCGTAACGAAATAAAATTGCTCAGGATCGGCCTCTGAAACCGTAACAAGGCTTGCCGATCGCAGGCTGTACTCTATCCCGTCGCCTTGAATATAATCCCTTATACCAAGGTATTTTTCGGCATAATCTTTCAGTGGCCCGGCCAGCAATTCTTTTTGTACCAGGGTTACGTCCACCCGTATGATGGTCCTCGGAAGGGCATATATGATCCCATCCCTGCTGCCGGCATTAAAACCTTGTTCGATCTTATTCACCCTGATCTGGCCTTGTGAAAACAGAGGGATTATGAGCATTACCGCCGTTGCCAAAAAGCTAAGCTTGTTCAATCGCATCCTGTATTACTTTATTACAAAGATAAATAATATAGCTTGTACGGTATACTGAACGAAAAGGTTTGCGTTTTGCTTTTTAAGTTTAGATTGAAGCGTTCATTAGCATATCAAGCATATAATCAGGCACTTCTAAGCTTGAATGCTATCCTGTCTTTTTTGCGGATCTTCTTCCTGATCATTCTCCATGTCTTCCCTTTTTCTTCAACTTTTTCGAGGATCTCTGCAGCTTTATCAAGGTTCCCGGCCTCGCGATACAACTCTGCCAGGTAAAGGAGGTCAACATCGCCGGATTTTATGAGCAGGAATATGAGCCTTTCCAGGTTTTCCGTGTGGATCAAATCAAATACTTCAAACTTCCTTTTGCCTTTTCTGCGGCTGTTCAGCATCCTGGTCAACATACCGAAGTTCCTGGCCCTCCACCATGCAGGGCGGTATCTGACCAGATCATTTACCGACCACAGGAGATGAGACCTGAGGTAATACTCCCTTTCATCGGTATCGGCAAAGCCATCTTTAAGCAAATTATAGTAATATATGATGGCTTTTACCTCCCTGTCATCATCAAAGATCCAATCCAGGTCGTATACATCTTTCACGGTTTCCAGCTCCTCTCCTGCATGCGGTTCGAAATCGCGTGGCAGTTTCGCATCTTCAATCCAGAACTCTTTCCTGCAGCCGGCACAGATGCCTGCGCGCTTCATTTCAGGGATACCTGCATCGACCTTGCCATCCGACCAGGACTCAAGGTCGTGAACAGTATACGACATAAGCTCGTAGTGGGTCATTAATGTGCCACAATGCGGGCATTTGACAGTAAGAATATCAAAAGTTGTCATCAGGTCTGCTTTTTACGGATCTAAAGGTAGGGCTTATGCGTAAGTTTTGAAATAATATGTTACAATAATACTAATCTTTTTCCCTACATTTGATGAGCTAAAAAAACCAATTCTTATGCTGCGATTCATCCTGTACCTGATAGCCGGCACAGCTGCGGTCTTCATGCTATCTTATACGATACGGTATTTACTAAAAGCATCACACAGCTGGGACACATGGATATGCAAAAAACGGGGCACATCCTTTTGCGGATTCCGCTGGCATTACCGCATCCCATGGGCCATCGGTGTAGTCCCCGAATTCTTTTATTTCCAGGTACTTGGCAGAAACAATTATTTCAATGCCAGGTGGTGGTCACTCCGTGCTTCAGCATATATCAGCTTCCTGCTTTTCCTGGCGATCATTTTCGCCAAAAACACTGTAGCCGATTATTATTCCTTAAGTTACTTCCGTGAAAACGGGATACTGGCGTACATCGAAGGCAGTTCTTCCTTCATGTACCTGAACCTGGTTAATTTCCTGTTCGTTGCTTTGTTCATCCTAATACTGATCGAAAGCATACGCATGCATGCAGGATGGTCGCCTGTACGGCTAATTTTTTATACGCTGCTATGTGCGATGATGGCGTTTGTTAATGTACTTGTGCTTGCCCTCCTCATAAGCTTTACTTTTCTTTACGTGTGCTACAAAATTATCAAGTTCTTTTTAACTTCAA
The DNA here is from genome assembly GCA_036351275.1 of Bacteroidales bacterium. GTDB lineage: Bacteria > Bacteroidota > Bacteroidia > Bacteroidales > B18-G4 > B18-G4. The sequence continues at coordinate 15,461 of JAZBOU010000063.1, read as the reverse complement.
GACGCCGTTATAAGGTTGATGTCGACGACGACGACAGTCCATCCGACAAGCTGAACAACCGCTTTCGAAGGTTCAGGGCAGAATTGTACGAATGGGAAAGGGAACGAAAAGCAACAATAGAAGTTGAAAAAGAAGAACGAAAGACGGTCATCAAGCGAAAACGCCCCAGGATTGAGCGCAAGCCTAAAAAGAAATACATCGATGATGACATACCGCGCATCTACCCCGGATAACATTCACAGGTATGCCAGTTCACATCCATAAGGTACTCGAACGCCTTGATAATTTGATCGGGAACGGTCCCGTGCCTGCCTTCTTCAAGAACCCGGCCCCGGCTGATCAGATCCGTTCTTTCGAAAAGCGCCTCGGACTCCGCCTCCCGGAATCTTACAAGGCATTTCTGCAATATGCCAACGGGGGCATGATCATCACCGATGAACTGAACAGTGTACTTGATTATGCAGCCAATCCGGAAGATGTAAAGTGGAATGCCAATTACCTCTACTCGATCGAGGAGGTGGAGGAAAAATACAAGGAAATGCAAAGCTGGAATTACGGTATTCCCTTTGGGAATGTTGCACCCTACCCCTTTATACCGTTTTGCCATACCGAGTCGGGTGAGCACCTTGTTTTTATTAACCTGAAAGCAGGGGAAACGGAATCGGTCGTGCTGGATGCCTATCATGAGGAAACCCCTGAGACATGGGGAGTGGTGGCCGGGGACTTTACGGCCTTCCTTGAGGACTATGTCAATAGCAGTGGTTATCCGAATGTACTCGGGGAACTCGAAAATGGATCTGCGCTGGACTTTATTGAGGATGACATTGAGGAAGAAGAGCCAAGCCCTGAACATATCCTGTTGATTACAGAAAAAAAGCTAAATCAGGATCCGGATGATGACTGGCAGCATGCATTGAGAGGCATGGCTTACAGGGACCTTGGGAACTATCCGCTGGCACTTGAGCATTTGAACCGGGCCATTGAACTGGACCCGACGGATGCGTATTACTATTTCTGCAGGGGAAGCCTGCTCCTTGATGCCGGAAAGACAAGGCCCGCACTAATCGATTTCGATATCGCGGTCAAGTTCGATCCGGATGATCCCCTTTACCTGAATATGAGGGCTATAGCACTTATGGACAAAGGTAAGTTGAGCAGGGCTCTGTCAGATCTCGATCGTGCAATAGAAATTGACGGGAAGAATGTGCTTTCTTATATGCTCAGGGAAAAGCTGTATACGGAAATGGGAGAATCAGAAAAAGCTGCCAGGGATGCCGCCATGGTTGAGAAACTCGAGAAAGAGGATGAATGATCATTGTGAGAACTTAAATCCGATCCCTTTCACTTTTCGTTCATCTTTAACCGGAACAAATTCCATCACATCATCCAGGATGAGTGTGCTCATAACGTTCTGGGTACGTTTGGCCTTTGGCAGGTCAGCCATGCGGAGTTCGTGATTGCGATAAGCCTTTTCAACGACTTTCCTTATCGATCGTGCATTCCCGAAGAACTTATTCCTGCCGGCATAAAGATGGGCGATGTATTCCTTAAGGTGATTTTCAGCCTGTTTATCAGCTTTTAGCTCCCTCTGTGCCAACATGATCACGGCAATATCCCAGAGTTCTTTCTCGGTAAAGTCCTGAAAATGGAACGTCCTGTCGAATCGCGACTGTATCCCCGGGTTAGATTCCTTGAATTGCTTCATGTTATCGGGGTAGCCGGCGGCGATCACGGCAAACTCACCCCGGTGATCCTCCATTTCCTTGATAAGTGCAGCAATGGCCTTCTTGCCGAAATCTGCCCCGCTCCCGCTGCTACTGCTGTCGGTAATGCTGTAGGCTTCGTCAATAAACAGGACCCCCCCCATGGCACGCTCAATCAATTGCTTGGTTTTCATGGAAGTCTGTCCCACATAGCCGGCCACCAGGTCACTTGCATCAGCATCGATCAGGTGGCCTCTTTCCAGCAGCCCGAGGGCTTTGTATACCTTTCCAAGGATCCGGGCTACAGTGGTTTTCCCTGTTCCCGGGTTACCCATGAAAATAGCATGCATGCTGAAAGCCTTCAGAATGTCACGATCCATCTCCCTGTAATACTTTGTCAGTTTGATCAGTTCATTCACATCCTGTTTGATATTCTCCAGCCCGATCAGTTTATTTAAATCAGTGGTAGCTTCATCAAGCAATGCCTGGTCGATATCAAGTTTCAGCCTTTCCTTGATGTTTCCCTTGGTCAGGTCTTCAATATCCTGTGCCTGTATCTCTTTCAGCATGAGTTCGGTCAATTCATCAGGATCATGTTCCCTCACGAGCCTCACGCCCATGTTGATCTTGGCCTCATCAACCATCGAATGTACGAGCCGTGCATTTCCAAAAGTATTGTCCCTTCCCCTGAAGGCTTCCGTTACGATCTTCTTCAGTTCGGCTTCTGCTTCTTCGGACAACACAACTTCCTGTCTTTTGGCAGCGTATTGTGCTATCTGCACAAGTTGATCAGGGGTATAATCTTCGAAATGATAATGATTCCGAAAGCGGGATTTCAGTCCGGGATTGGATTCGATGAATTTCTTCATTTCGTCCGGATAGCCTGCCACCATGATGGCAATATCACCCGGCCCGTCGCTCATTTCCGTGATCAGGGCGGCCACAGCATCGGAACCAAAGTCATTGGGGGCCCCTTCTTTGAAAAGGTTATATGCCTCATCGATAAAAAGGATCCCTCCTCGCGCTTTTTCGATGGCATCCTTGGTATCTTTTCCCGTTTGCCTCACATAGCCGGAGATAAGGTCATTGCTTTCGACGGTATGGACGTGGCCCTTCGACAAAAGGCCGATGGAATGATAGATCTGTCCGAGTAAATTGGCCACCGTAGTCTTTCCTGTCCCGGGGTTTCCGGTAAATACGCTGTGCAGGGAGATCTCATCATCATCCTTGATCCCTTTTTCCGCCCTGTATTGCAGAAAACTGATGTAATCTACATACTCTCTTACTTTTGCTTTTATCTCTTTCAGGCCTATAAGGGAATCAAGCTCAAAGAGGATCTCGTCAAGCGGCTTATCGTTGATCTCTATTTCAACATCACCAGCCGCCGGTTCTTCCTCAGTTTCGCTGCCAGCCTCAGAAACTTTTTCCGGTTTGTTTTTTTTCAATGTTGTGTTGCCGTAAAACTCCGACACTTCTTCATTCAGCAAGGCTTGATAGTTGCTCAGGCGTTCCATGTCCTTATCACCGACACTGAACGGCAGTATGGCCACCACCTGGTCCATGAATACCACTTCCACACGGTAATTATCCTTGATCCATGTTCCGGGATCGGCTCCTCCCCATCCGGCACTGACAGGGAATGATTCCCCCGGGCCGATATTGGGTGTGATCAAGCCCAGGCTGTCGGCAACACCCACCAGGATGCCCGTATCGTCATAATACTTGAAAAACAGTTCACACAACCACTCTTCCTCGAGATTATTTATGAACTTAAGCTCCGACATGATATAGCGTGTGGTCTCCTGTCCGAATTGCTTGAGGTATACACGTTCGTCTTCCGGCAGGTCACCGGATGGTGCTTCATATGTCTTGAGAGATGCCACATGGAAATAGGGATTTTCCGTTTCAGTTACCTTGCCGGCATCCTCGATATAGAATTTGCAGGTTCCAACTTCTTCCCCATCGATGAATACTTCCCAGATGTATGCCCCGCGCTCCCAGAATTTTCCATACTGGTCATTTCCCCATCCGTAGTCATGGGTGACCGTGTTCTGATCCTTGCTCACCTTCAGTTCATTCTCCCCGGTGCAGATCTCTTTAACCTTTTCATCTCCATTCAGGATATGCGCTTTGTAGGATACTTTGCAGCTCCAGTCCTTTTCGTCAAACTTTTTATTGTACAACTCCAGGGCTACACTCAGGTAATTCAGTTCATAACGGTCGAAGACCCTCCGGTACCTTCTTTGCTTATTCATTACACGGTCCCAGGCAAAGGTGCGTATACTCTTGACCTTGAAGTTTTTGTCTGCTTTATCGAAGATCATTTTCACTAATAAATTAAATCAGTTATTACGTGATCCATTCCCTCGAATGGGAAGGGGAATCAAAGGTAAGAAATAACGAAATACGAAATACGAAACAAAAAACTGGAGACCTGCAATTATGACCGGATGCCGGGAACATGAATTTGCAATAAATTTCCCCTGTTCATGATGAAATGATTATCATGAAAGCAATTTCAGATAGTCCAATATGAAGAGCAACAACATGCACAAGCCGAAAGCGATCGCTGGTGAAATTATCCACATCAGAAAGAATTTCCTGACCTGCGTCTTTCTGAAAATATTCTTTGCGCCCAGCTTGGCTACACCGATCCCAAGTATTGCAGCAACATTGAGTTGTACCAGCGATGTCGGTATCCCCTTAGTCACAGATGCAAACAATAGCAGGCTCGCAGATACAAAGGCGATCAGTACTGCTTCGAATTTCCCGAACAGGACAATCTCTTTCCCTGTATTCTTCAAAATTTTGTGCCCGAAAATCGAACTCCCAATGCCAAAACTTGGAGCTACGATCAAGGTCGAAAGGATCATGATCAGGATAAAATTCTCATCAATGCTTATCCCGAGCTCGTTTGCGCTCATTGAGGCAATAGGTCCGGCAGCATTGGCAACATTGTTTGAGCCAATCGAAAAGGCCACGTACATCGACATGATCACTATAATTGCATTCCATACGGGTTTCATATTTGCATTGGTAGCCCTGCTCATTGTCAGCCCCCTCCTTCTCATGGGCCGGTATATGTACTTTCCAAGCAGGTAGCTAATGATGAAAGATACAATGGGCAGAATGAACCATGTTGGAATGATCTCGGTCAAAAGCTTATGTGAGTTAAATTCATCATAATACAGGGCGGCTGCCATAACGGCCAGCACTGTTGCCTGGCTTGTCGACTGGGGAATACCGGCAAGGTTTGCAATAAGCAATGCAATGGCAACAGAAAATAAAATGGCAGATACCACCGTAAATGTCATAAGATCAGGATCAAGCAGGCCCTTCCCTACGGTGGTGGCAGTCCCCTTTCCTGCCAGTATTGCACCCATGAATACCATGATCCCAAACAATCCCGGAATAAGCGATTTTCGTATTACATTGGCACCGTAAGCTGCCGAAAAGGAAGGTGCGGTACCACTTCCTCCCATAGTCATAGCCAGGAACATGGCAATGATAAAAGGGATCAGCAAATGACTGAATAATGGTGATAGCATTTTTTATAGTTTTACATATAGCAAATATATAGATTAATTTTATCTGTTAATTAATTAACAATTATTTTTTTGCCTTTTCTACTAAACTGAATTTTTCGATACCGTAAGCAGATGAATACAACAAACAGCCATGCTGTAAGAGCTGAGAAAAGCCCCGCTAATCGTTGTGAATGCAAATTACAGTAAAAAAAGGCATTGGGATTATGATAACACCTATAACACCAAGCAGGATATCGCGCTGTTAAACCAATTTCCTTACCCCTGCGGCTTAATGATTAAAAAAAAATTGCAACCAAATAAGGGTATTTATTGATTCATGTGTATAATTACTGAAAACTTAAGACTTTTGATTAAAGATTCCCGGATACCTGACCAGTATTCGGGTTTTTTATTTTCTCCCTCAAAAGCTCGTCAGGACTGTCAGCATATTATCGAAGTAACACGGTTTTGTGAACACGGATTATTACCGGCTTTTCGTTGATCTGGAAAAGAGAGAAAATTAAGAGGGGCCGGAATTTAATCCAGTACCACAATGCGTTCTGATTGCATACGGCCTAGATGTTCATATTGAACAATGTATATCCCGGCAGGAAGATGACTGACATCCATGCTCATTTTGTATGAGCCGGCGTCAGGGTGATGCAAAACTTTTTGAACAACAGGCTGTCCGCGCATATCCACCACTGTAAATACGGGATCATCTTTTTCAAGGATTTTGTACCGGAGCGTGATCCGTTCATCGGCAGGATTTGGGAAGATCATTAAATTGTCTCCGGTAATCGGGGATGGTTCATCCACGGATGTGGTTCCATGATAGGCCATCATGGCAAAATCAAAGTTATCCACCTCAAGCTCGGTCAGGTAATCAGATATGACCGGGTTTGCAGTAAGGTTTCCCAGGGATACATCGACAGAAAGGAGCCTTGAATTATTCAGGTCATCGATGTAATAAAGGATGTAGTTCTGGCTCATCTGATGAAATACACTGGCGCCCTGCACAAAATACTTCAGATCATTAATAACATAAGCAGTGTCTACGATGGAAGCTGTTTCAATATCAAGTGATGCTACCGCAAAAAAGTTATCACCCGGGTTCCTGAAGAGCCCATAAACCTTATTATCCCGGTTGTTATACTCAAGATTCAGGATATCCGCGCCGGCAGGGAGGTTGAATACTGCATCTGACAAAAGTTCTCCGCTTTCTGCCTGGATAGTGTACAGGTGGCTGACAAAATTTGTATCGATTATGTGGACGATATATCTTCCGTTATTGGCATCGAATGTACTTGACCCTGCGGGATAGGCTGTAGCTTCAGGCATGCGGTTCAATTCCGTGATCTGTCCTGTTGCCTGGTCGATCCTGAGAAAACGAAGAGCATAATCACCTGCACCGCTGCTGTATGGGTAATTCCCCAGGCCATAGGTTTGCAGCGTGTTCATGTCGTGCTGCAGATCGTTTATGGTCTCATTGAATGGTGGAGACCAGATCGTTGTATCGTAAACCACTGAGCGTGAATATAGCCTGAATACAAATCCGGGATCCACGCCAATAAACGTAAATGCCTGGTTATAGCTGTCGAAAGCGGAAGAGCCGAGAGCATACCCACTTACCGGCCTTATGGAATCGACCTGGATGACAGTACCATCCAATGGGTTCATCTCAGCAAGCAACACATAGTCGGCCGCGGGATTCGTTACGGGTAGGAAACCATAGATATTGATGTTCTGTCCATTGGCTAAAAAGGAAAGGACAATTAAATACAGGAGTACGTTTAATTTTTTCATTACTGGATCAGCTGAAATTTACACTTCTACGAACACAAAACTGCCTGAACTTGTTCATTCAGTCATTCTTTGACCAGGATGAGTAACATTATAATACCTGAGAAGAATTTTAATCATCAAGAAACTTATCTGATAAACAGCAGTTCCCTGTATTTCGGCAGCGGCCAAACTTCATCATCTACCAGGAGTTCGAGTTTGTCGACATGCCAGCGGATCACATCGAAATAGGGCACCACATGCTGGTTATAGGCAGCAGCGGCATCTGCCAGACTTTCCATCTTATTGGCTTTTTTGCGCTCTTCCAGCATGGCATCCACATTATTCTTTATTTCGGAAATATGTTCTGATATTTCCTTGATGGTCTGTATCTGGTTTCGCGAAAGTTTCACGTAGGTCTTTGAATCAAGCACTTCGCTCAGTCCTTTTGCGTTTTCGATCAGCGTATTCTGGTATCTAACCGCAATGGGAATGATATGGTTCTTGGCCAGGTCGCCCATCACACGTGATTCTATCTGGATCTTCTTCACATAGTTCTCCAGTTTGATTTCGTATCGTGCTTGCAGTTCGCGCCTGGTCAGTATTCCATTATGCTGGAAAAGATCTACGCTTTTTTCAGAGATATATGCTTTTAGGGCTTCCGGTGTAGACCTTAGGTTTGACAAGCCGCGCCTGGCGGCTTCATCTATCCATTCCTGGCTATATGAATTCCCTTCAAAGCGGATACTCTTCGATTCTTTTATATATTTTTTAATGACCTGGTAGAGTGCTTCATTCTTGCTGACTTTTTTCTTGATCAGGGCATCCACTTCCGCCTTGAATTCACGCAATTGGTCCGCAACGATCAGGTTAAGTGCGGTCATGGCATTTGAACACGTATCAGCAGATCCTACCGCCCTGAATTCAAACTTATTGCCTGTAAAGGCAAAGGGAGAGGTCCTGTTCCTGTCGGTGTTATCGGCCAGGATTTCAGGTATCTTGGGTATGTTCAGGTTCATTTCCGCCTGGCCGCGAGAAGCAAATTTCCCATTCACCTTGCTTTTTTCAATTTCGTCGAGAATCCCGGAAAGATAGGTGCCGATGAAAGCTGAAATAATGGCCGGAGGGGCTTCATTGGCTCCCAGTCGGAGATCATTACCTGCAGAAGCAATGCTTGCCCTGAGCAGGTCGGCATGTTTGTGAAGGGCCTTAAGGATGTTCACCAGGAAAGTGATGAACCGAAGGTTTGAGCGCGCATCCTTTCCCGGACTGAGCAGGTTTACTCCCGTATTGGTGCTCAAGGACCAGTTGTTGTGCTTTCCCGATCCGTTAACCCGGGCATAAGGCTTTTCGTGTAGCAGAACTGTAAGGTCATGGTTTTTAGCTACTTTTTGCATAATATGCATGAGCAACTGGTTGTGATCAACCGCCAGGTTTGTTTCTTCATACACCGGTGCACATTCAAACTGGTTGGGAGCCACTTCGTTATGCCTTGTTTTAAGTGGTATTCCCAGTCGGTGTGATTCATATTCGAACTCTTTCATATACTCCTTTGCCCGCTGTGCTATACTGCCGAAATAATGGTCGGACAATTGCTGGTCTTTGGCCGATGCATGGCCAAAGACGGTCCTGCCGGTGAGGACCAGGTCAGGCCTGGCCATGTACAGTGCTGTATCCACCAGGAAGTATTCCTGTTCCCAACCCAGTGTGGGGATTACTTTTGTAATGTGTTTATCGAAATAATGGCAAACTGCAACCGCGGCCTTATCAATGGCTTCAATGGCACCCAGCAGAGGGGTTTTATAATCCAGTGCTTCACCGGTATATGATACAAAAACAGTCGGGATACAGAGGGTATTATCCATAATAAAAGCCGGGCTGGTGGGATCCCATGCAGTATATCCCCTTGCTTCAAAAGTATTCCTGATACCGCCACTGGGGAAGCTTGAAGCATCCGGCTCCTGCTGGATCAGCTCACCCCCCTGGAAATTCTCAATAGCCCCTCCTCCATCCATCGGATTGATAAATGCATCATGCTTTTCGGCCGTGGCACCAGTAAGTGGATGAAACCAGTGCGTGTAGTGTGTCGCACCTTTGCTCATAGCCCATGCTTTTAGCGAAGAGGCGATCTGGTCAGCCATCTTACGGTCGATCTTTTCTCCTTTATCCATTGAACGAAGAACCTGTTCATAAGCATCGCCCGGTAAAAATTCCCGCATACTTACATTACTGAAGGTCTGTTCTCCGAAATAATCCGAAATCTTTCCTGACGGGATCTTAAACTCCGCCGGTTTGCGGTTCAATGTGGCCTCAAGGGCTTTAAAACGTATGTTTTCCATGGAATATCGGGTTCTAGGTTCAGGGTACCGGGTGCAGGGATATTGCCCTGTCACCATAAAAATTCTGCGCAAAAGTATTTAGAAATACAGATATATTACGGCTGAACTTTTCACTTTTTATTCACAATGAAAAGCCCTGCAAAAGTGAGAAAACCGTTTACCAGAAGGAGCTCAAAACCGAAGTCGTATCCACCAAAAATACGGGTATCGTAGATGCTGAGCAGGTAACATACGACAGGAGATAAAATGGCTATAAGTGGCACCCATTGGTCATTGACCCTGCGTTTTGTAAAAAGACCAAAAGCGAACATCCCCAGGAGCGGGCCATAAGTATATCCGGCTATGGTGAATAAACTGGCGATCACCGACTGGTCAGTAATGCTGCTGAATACCACGATGACCAGCAACACAACAATAGAAATACAAATGTGGACAATATACCTCAACCTGGTCTTTGCAGTTTCCGAGATGTCTTTCTTCCTTATTCCCAGTATATCTACACTGAAGGATGTTGTAAGGGCTGTAAGTGCACTGTCGGCGCTGGAATAAGCAGCCGCTATCAGCCCGATGATAAAGGTAATCCCGGCAGCCGGGCCGAGGTATTGAAGGGCAACGCTTGGAAAAAGCTGGTCGGTGGTTTCAAGCACAGGGAAAGATGCTACCCCGGAGGCATAGATCCATAGAACAGCCCCCAGCGACAGGAACAGCAGGTTCACGGGAACCAGTGCGATACTCAGCCAGTATATGTTCTTTTTTGCTTCAGCCAGGTTGCGACAACTCAGGCTCTTTTGCATCATATCCTGGTCAAGGCCGGTCATGACAATGGCAATGAACATGCCTGCCAGGAAATCCTTTACCATGAAGTGCCTGTCCTGCCAATCGCTTATGAACATACGGCTGTACTCACTCTCCCTGACCTGGTTGACTAAATTTGTTAGGCTCCAGTCCATTTCCTTTGAAATGAAGATCATGGTGAGTGCAACAGCCACCAACATGAAAGTAGTTTGCAGGGTATCGGTCCAAACAATGGTTTTGATGCCGCTTCTAAAGGTATAAAGCATAATGAGTACCATAAACATGGCTACCGTGGCCCAGAAAGGGATATTCCATGAATCAAATACAAACAGCTGTAACACACTAACAACCAGGAACATCCTGAATGAAGCACCAATAATTCGCGAAATCAGGAAGAAAACTGCTCCGGTTTTGTATGACCAGAAGCCAAAACGCTGTTCAAGATAGGTGTAAATCGAGGTGAGTTGAAGTTTATAATATAATGGCAGCAGTACATTGGCGATCACAAAGTATCCCAGGAGGTATCCCAGAACGATCACCATGTATGAGAATTGCGTGTTCTGCACATCACCGGGAATGGAGATAAATGTAACCCCGCTCAGTGAAGCACCGATCATACCATATGCCACTACATACCACGGCGAACGCCTGTTTCCCAGCATGAAGGTCTCATTGTCTGCCTTTCTGGATGTCAGGAAACTGATCCCGAACAAAAGCAGGGTGTAGACAGCGAAGGCGGTGAAGATGAGGGTGGGCGTCACTAAAGTATTGAGTTTTGGGGGTTGGGTGTTTGGTGCTGGGTTAGTGTTGAATTTTAAATTTTGAGTTTTAAATTATTGCTCACGAAGCAAATATAAGGTATAAATGGATTACGGTTAAAACAAGAAATACAATTGAGTGAAACTGTGGACGCTAAATAAGCTCTTGACTATCCACCTGAAAATCATTACCTTTATAATGACGGGATAAACTATTTTGCAATGACAGATTCTTCATTGAAATGTTTTTTCCTGTTCCTTGTTGTCTTTATTATTCCCGATCATTTCATCGCCCAGCCAGCATTTCGTAATCCTGTTGTGATTGATATGGATGACGGCCTTCCCTCAAATTACATCACATCAATTGCAAAAGATAATGAGGGATTTATGTGGTTCGGCACAGATAAGGGTCTCTGCCGATGGGATGGCATTACCGCCTTAACATTTGAACACAATGGATCCGACAGCACTTCAATCGCTGATAATTCCATTGAGCTTGATGCCTTGCTTTGGGATGAGGAACATCAGATGCTGCTTATCGGAACAAACAAAGGATTGAGTGTTTATGATCCGTTATCAGGAAAATTCAGAAATTTTTACCCGGGGAAAGGAAGCCTCGTTGCGACAGGAAACCAGATATCGGCCATTATAAAAGACAGGCAGGGTATTTTCTGGCTGGCCACTGACAATGGACTGGTAAAATTTGAATATCCTGCAGTCAGCATGAAAAATTATTATTACCGGGGTGATTTTAAAACGGAACAGTTAATTGACACTGTTAAGGTCAATACCATGCTCTCTGTCAGCCAGGACCTTAATAATGATTCCGTTTTCTGGATCGGTACGAAATCCGGCCTTCTGAAATTCAATAAATACACAGAGGCTATAGAGCGATTCTACTATCACTATGATCCTGAGAATATTGAGTATACGATAAACATATTCCGTAGTGTCTGCCCGCATCCGAACGGGAAACTGTACCTTGGGACATGGACGAGCGGCATGAGTATCTTCGACACTCGAACAGGGTCATTCCTGACAAATTTCAGGCCAGGCGGTGGTCCCGGGCAGAAAGGTGCATATGATGGTACAAACCCTCCGATTAAAGTAAAATCGGGCCACGAAATATGGCTTCCCACTGTGACTGCATTGACCATTTACGATACCGAAAAAGATGCCATCACTTTCTCAATATCTAATAAAAATCCAGCTGGAAACACCTACCCGATCTGGCTAAACCTTATTGATGAAGCTGGACGATACTGGTGTGGTTCCAGGTATGGCGTCTATTTATTTGACAGGCAGAACCAGCAGTTTGACAATTACTTTTTCAAGTACACGGATAATACTAAAACATATATTACCTGGGATATTTTTGAAGATGTCAAAACAGGAATAATCTTCCTGGCTGAGCAAGGGGCGGATGGCTTGCATTATTTCGACATTGAAATGAAGCAATTCAGCTATCTGCCCCTGCCCCTGAACTCAATGGAAGAAGCTTCAATTAATTCGATCTATCAGGCGAATAACGGGAAAATCTGGATCGTATGCCCTTTTGGGCTGTTCAACTTGTCGGCCAACAGGAAAACGATCATCCCGTTTCTTGTCGATGAAAAGGACTTTCCCTGGTTTCAGGAAATGGCCGAAGACAAAGATGGCAATGCCTGGATCTGCAGTTTAAGCAATGGGATTCAACGCATTGACCTGGTATCAGGGCATATTGAGAATGTCAAACCCTGGAAAAAATACTTTGAATCAGACAGGAATGTGCCAGACCTCCTGCATATCCACGTAGACCATGGCGGCCGGATATGGTTCAACAGGAGATGGGGCGGTTACGGTTACTATGATCCAAAGGAAGACTCCATTCATTACTTTAGGAAACGGGTAAAAGATGACACCTGTTTTTTTATAGTAAATTGTTTTGAAACAGGCAGGGATAATATCATCTGGGCAGGTGACCAGGAGAAAGGACTCGGGTATATTGATCCTGATTTTCCGGAAAAAGGAATCCAGTCCGGGTCCTCAGCAAAAAACCGTTTGCACAGCAATAAAGTTTACAATATGCGGGCTGATAAAAAGGACAGGCTGTGGATGCTCACCGGGGCAGGGCTTGAAATGTTCGATCCTGCCACGGGGAATACCGCATTATATAAACAGGAAGACGGTTTCATTATGTTCGATACTTTTGCGAACCGGCAGTCATATAACCCTGGAAGCCTCGAAATACTTTATGATGGCCGGATGGCGGTCGGTTACCGCAGGGGGGTCGGCTTTTTCCATCCCGACAGCCTGGTTTCAAATACAGAGATCCCGGTTCCATACCTGAACTCTGTCATGGTGTTTGAAGATAAGCTTCAAACCGGAACATCGCTTTTTTACACCAGCGACATTGAACTTAAGTACTGGCAGAATTTCCTGACATTTGAATATTCTGCCATCGCCCCGACAGCCGGCGGAGATGCAAATTTTTATCATCAACTGGAAGGCGTTGACAGGGACTGGGTCGAATCCCAAAGGCGTTTTGCTTCATATTCGAACCTTGCGCCCGGGGATTATACATTCAGGATCAAAGCCCGGACCGCCTATAATTTATGGTCAGATAAACCTGTAGCGCTTTGCATCACGATCCATCCCCCATGGTGGAAAACATGGTGGGCTTATATATTATACGTCCTTGCTTTTGCAATTTCTTTTATTGCTTTTTACCGCTTTCAGATCAACAGGCAGTTAATGAAGCGTGAAACCAGCCGCCTGAAAGAGATGGACGATATAAAAAGCCGTCTGTATGCAAACATCACGCACGAATTCCGTACCCCACTGACTGTCATCACCGGGATGACCGATGAGATCAGGTCTGCTCTGAAACCAGGTGGCAATGAGCGAATTGACAAATTCCTTGACTTGGTTAAGCGAAATGCCGGCAAACTGCTGCATCTGGTCAACCAGATGCTCGATTTATCGAAACTGGAAAATGGCCTGCTTGAACTGAAACTCATTAAGGGGGATGTTGTGCCCTATGTTCAATATATCACTGAGTCGTTTCAATCATTTGCCGAATCGAAGGGCATAAAACTGGTTTTTTATAACGAGCCTGAAAAGCTGATCATGGATTATGATCCCGATAAGCTCTTCACCATCGTATCGAACATGATTTCAAATGCGATCAAGTTCACACGAAAAGGTGGCAAGGTGATCTGCCATCTGAAAAAATCTGTTCAGGGAGGCCAGTCAGAATTAATGTTAAATATCAGGGATACGGGCATTGGAATCGCTGAAGCCGAACTCCCCAACATATTCGACCGCTTTTACCAGGTCGACGGCACTTCTACACGAAAAGGTGAAGGTACAGGAATCGGGCTGTCGTTGGTGAAAGAACTCGTTGAACTCATGAATGGTTCAATAACAGTCAAAAGTATTCAGGGAAAGGGCTCGGAATTCACCGTCCGGATACCTATAACAAGAAAAGCGCCTTTCAGGAAGGTGAAAACAAAAGCTGAGCTGATTGAAACCGAAATGATCAAAGGAAAAATAAATGACCTGCCGGCCGGGCTACATGACGACGACCCCATTGAACCAGGCAAGCATGAGGAGACTGATTATCCGATCACATTGATCATTGAAGATAATGAGGATGTTGCCAACTATATTTCGATTTGCCTTGGACAGGACTATAGGGTCCGGCATGCGGCCAATGGAAGCGAGGGCATTGACCTGGCATTAAAACTTATCCCCGACATCATCATCTGCGATGTGATGATGCCTGAAAAAGACGGGTTTGAGGTTTGTTCATTCCTGAAGCAGGATGAACGCACCAGCCATATTCCTGTGATCATGCTCACCGCAAAAGCAGGCCGTGACGACCGCCTGGCCGGGCTACAGCATGGTGCAGACGCCTATCTGACGAAGCCATTTGACAAGCAGGAATTGCTGATCCGCATTCAAAAGATGATCGAGATCAGGAGGAGCATTCGCGAAAAGTTCAGCAAAAATAAAGAAATGCTACGGGATGCCCTCTCGGCGGAAGGCATAGAAGACCTTTTCCTGCGCAAAGCCATAATAAACATTGAAAATAACCTGGACAATTCTGATTTTGGCACCCTGCAACTGGCAAGGCAATCGGGCATGAGCGAATCGCAGCTGTACCGCAAGCTCAAAGCACTGACCGGGAAATCAACCGCCCTTTTTATCCGTTCGGTCAGGCTTCAGAAAGCCAGGGAATTGCTTAAAACCACCAGTCTGAATGTCTCTGAGATCGCCTACATGACTGGGTTCAACGATCCGGCCTGGTTCAGCCGGGTTTTCAGGGAGGAGTTTGGGAAGTCGCCGGGAGGGGTGAGAGGGAAGAAAGATTAACGGATTAACGATATCTGATATCAGAAATAAATTATAAATCCCAAATCTCAAACAAATCTTATATCTGTTAATCCGTTAATCCTTGATCAAATACTCCAATCATTTGAAAAAATAGTACAAGAGGAAAATTGTATTTCGCAGGATATTTATCAGTGATTTCAACTCACGTTTAAAAGGAGGTTAATTATGAAAAAAATACTT
>JAZBOU010000062.1:0-5443 GCA_036351275.1 Bacteroidales bacterium | reverse complement strand
GTAGTTTTTCTGCATTCCAGCGGAGCTGATGTTCACCCTGATCATAGCTTTGCCGGGCGATCACATCCATCAAACGGCCCTGCATGTCGTATGCTTCTATGCGGACATCACTTCGTGATTTGAGTTCAAATGATAGTGTTGTTTCATGGGTAATGGGATTGGGATGAACCTTGAGCAATGCTTCTGCTCTTTCATTTTCATCCACTGATCCGACACACTGAATGGTTTTCGATGCCCAGATCTGCCAGTGGCCGTTGCGGTATGATTCCCAGACAAGATAGTCGAACCAGCAACCGGATAACCAATGGTTTTCACCATTGAAGAACTTCGGATTCCTGTTCATTGTACCTGAGCTGGTAAAATTTTCAAATCCTCCATATGGCCCCATATCCGTCATGAATATTTCATCAACACTATCTACCGGGTATGTCACTGCTATCCAGTAAAATCCACTCCAATCTTCTACACCCACTACCTGGCCAAGTACTGCCGGATCAAATGGGTTTTGCTTGTATAAACTGTCAATTATCAAGGTATCTCCCCAAAAGTAATGGTCTTCCTTTGCAACTCTCCACACCGTATCATCCAGTACACTCCAGCATGCATCACCGTAGTGTGCGGTCCTTGTCGGGTTCCTGCTTTCCAGGCTGTCATAGTATAACTCAGGTGATCCCCATACGCCATTGCCTAAATAATCAATCTTGTACAGATATGTTCCTGTCGTATCTGTTCTTTCATAGAGTACGCCCGCTCCGTCTCCTGTAAACATGGGCTCTCCATAAGAGGGATTGGAACAGACAGCAGAATCGAGGAGGAGCTCTTCGGTAAAGTACTGCCCGCCATCATCAATGAGCGAGCATCCCCAGAGCTCGGTTCCCCTGATCCACACCAGCGGCCCCATTTCTTTCGGGTAATGATCAGAGAATTCTTGCCTGAATACGGTCAGCTGGGATTCATCTTCAGCACTATTGGCCAATGGTTCAGGCAGGGTAAGGGATCCGTCCGAACGGTATATCATATAGTAGATATCGTTGTTGCCAACCTGGTCGGTTTCATAGAAGATATAGAAGGTTGAGTCATTGTTGGGTGAATAGGAGTAGGTTGCCGCTTTCGGGTGGGTAAAATGCACATCCGGGATGGAGGTCATGATGCGTTCAGGGGGAATGCCGTCCCCGAAAAAATTCCACCAGATCTCGGAGGATAAGGTATCAACAGACTTTTCCCACAACATGCATAATTTATATTCTCCTCCGGTATAGGCATTAAAAAGAAATGCATTGGCGTTATCGGTAAGGGAATCGGTAAGCGGTTCCGGCTCACTCCATTCCCAGAAATTTTGTGCCTGTATACTAATTGAAAAACTTGCAAACAGGAGAATACCAATAAGCGTTTTCATAAATAAATGCTTTAACTCCCAACTCCGAACTCCGAACTTACTTCAGCGTTCCATGTTCAATATTCATTATTCATTATTCTACTGGATTCCTTTAAAGATATCCTGGAAGAAATTTCCCAGCAGCGGCACCGGTTTCATCTCCCCCTGTGCGGCATAGATCAGCCCCATCAGCCATAATACGAAGAAGAAGATAGCAGCCAGCCAGCCGATAATGGGTATCCAGAAGATCACCCAGCCGATGGCACCAATAATAACCAGGCCAAGCGACTGCCTGAGGTGATAGATGGCAAGCTCCGATTTATCATTCTGGTAAAGGACAAAGGCAATGATCCACCCGATCAGTGTCAGGTAACTGATAACTGCCAGTAACTGGGCATTTGATGATGGAGGGGGTGTTTGTGGTTCCATTGGGTCAAATTTTGTTTGGTTTGGTACACGAAGATAAGAATAGCTGAAATAAATAACAAGCCCCAAACACCAGGATCCGTTGAATGAATGAAATCGGGAACTTACCGGAACTTATTTCTTCCCTTTTACAAAGTACATATCCACCGGACCTTTGTTCTTTGCCTCGATCTTCCCGCGGTGGACACATTCAAATTTATCCTTGACCAGGCTATAAGTATCCCCGGAAATATTTACTTCACCGGTCTCTCCGCTTGATTCCATACGGGATGCGATATTTACGGTGTCGCCCCAGATATCGTACTGGAATTTCTTTATTCCTACGATACCTGCTACTACCGGACCGGTATGCACCCCAATGCGGATCTCAAAGTAGGGCAGGCCTTTCTTTTCGCGGCTTTCTTTGAGGGTTAACATAAAATCGCGTATGTTAAGGGCTGCACTGACGATATCCTCCGGATTGGTCTTGTTGGCAACAGGCAATCCGCCGGCACACATATATGCATCGCCAATGGTTTTTATCTTTTCGATATCATAATTCGAGATGATGTTATCGAAAGCTTTAAAGCAGTGGTCAATCTCAGCCACCAGTTCATTGGGGCTTAAAACCTCAGCCATTCCTGTAAAACCTTTGAAATCGGTAAACAACACGCTTACCATCTCGAAGCGCCTGGCCTGTGAGCTCCCTTTTTCCTTTAGTTCTTCGGCGGTTTCTTCCGGTAATATATTGCGGAGAAGACTGTCAGACTTTTCCTTCTCATCCTGTATAATAATGTTTTTTTCAGCCAGGGCGTTCCTGGTCCTTCTAACATAGCGGTACCTGTGCCACAACAATATTGCCAGCAGGAGTATAAACCCGCCCAGTCCGGCTATGGAATTACGCAATATTTTCTGGCGCCTGATCACCAGCTCCTGGATCTCGGCATCCTTGGTGAGCAGGTCGATCTCGGTTTTCACTTTTTCATCCTCGAATTTCTTGATCCGGTCGAGTGCTTTGTTCTTTTCATTGTCAAGCAGGCTAATGCGTTCTGTATTGTATTTTTCATTGTAGGCATAGGCTTTTTCATAATCCCCTTTACTGGCATAGATCTCAGACAGGCCGCTGTAGATATCAAGGAGGTTTAGTTTTGCCCCAAGGCTATCGGCCAGCACCTCGGCCTTCAGGAAGTTTTCCAGGGCAACATCATATGCACCCTCTTCATCGTTGATCTCGGCAAGCGTAATGAAATAGGTAAGTTCACCGAACCTGTCGTTGATCTCCTTTGCGATAAGATATGATTGCTCCGCAAATGAACGCGCCAGGTCATACTTTTTCATGTTCCTGTAGGTGATCGCCATGTTGGATAAGGTGATCGACATGTCCATGCTGTTATCCTGGTCTTTCTGGATCATGTAAGCCTTGGTGTAATATTCAAGTGCTTTGTCATGTTGTTTGAGCTCTGAATACACCGTACCAATGTTGCCATAGTTCTTAACGAGGCTTCTCGACTCATGGAATATCTCGTTGATCTCAATCGCCTTTTCGTAGTGGTCGATGGCCTGCTCATTCATCCCCATTTCGGAATACCGTGATCCCAGTCCGTTATAAACTTTGGCCATATTGGCCGAATCCGGTATACTTTCAAAGATCTTCAGGGCCATCATTGAATAGTCGATGGACTGTTCCATCTGTCCGAGGATGGAATAAACGATGCTGTAGTTGTTGTATATGGAACCTTCTTCTTTCTTTAAGCCAAGCTTTTGGGCGTACACCAGAGCTGAATCATACATGACCAGGGCCGAGTCGTATTTTCCCATCAGGTCGTAGCTGATGCCCTGTAACAGGATCAATCTTGGTAGAGCGCGCTCATAGTTTACTGCAAGAGCGATATTTAGTACCCTTTTGGCATCCTGCATGGATTGCCCGGGGTCATTGTAAATTTCATCTTTGATACAATCACAGAGTTCCAAAAATGTATTTGTATCAATATTATCCATATCCAGTTCCCTGAAAAGGCTGTCGCGGTATTCCTGTTGCTGGCAGATTGCCATGCCCTGGACATATAACAGGGACAGGATCACTATGAGCAGAAGTGAACGAAGCATCAATTTAAGAATGTAATTTCCCCCTCAGATCAAAATTAAACATAAAAGCATTCTATCCAATGTTATATACTTAAACACATAAATGTCCATACGGTTTCGTGGGGGTGAACAAAAGTGATGGCTCTATGTTTAATATCTGACAATAAATCAGCGGAATGCACACTTGCTTTCACGCAATACATTCATTATTTTTATATTAACCCAAAAACCTGAAACAACATGAAAACCCTTCTGAAAGGAATCAGCACATTTATAATTTTAACATCCTTAACCATCCTTGTGTCGGGTCAGGAATATAACTGTAAGGAGAAGAACGAGCAGTTCAGGAAAGACCGGAATACCTGGATTGTACAGCATGAGAACAAACCCTTCTCACAGTCAGATATTGCCAGCTTCAACGGACTGTTTTATTATGATATCAATTGCAAGTGGGTAATGACCGGCAGCCTTTCTGTTCAGGCCGCCCCAAAAGTTGTGAAAGTTGAAACAACCAAAGGGACTACAGTTCAACTCTATGATTATGGTATCCTGAGCCTGGATATTGACGGAGAGCAGTATCATTTGCAGGTGTACCGGGATATCGACATGCCTGAATTTGCGCATGCCCCGGGAACGGTATTTGTGCCGATAAAAGATGGAACATCCGGTGAGAAACCCAAGACGACCTATGCGAACGGGCGGTACCTGGTCATAGAACCCCCGGTCTCAGGCGACCAGGTGGTGGTTGATTTCAACATGACCATCAACCCTTTTGAGAACTATAATAAAGCTTATCCGAGCCTGCTTGTTCCGGATGGGAATGTAATTATGGCCCCTCTGGTAACAGGCGAAAGAAAATATGAAGACCGATAGTAAGACGCCTGATATTCAAAAACGCAGGGACAAACAACTCAATCCGCCATCCAGTTTCCTGAATTCCGACATGTCGAGGACGATGGTTTCATAACCGGCATATGTTATGTTTTTTAGTGTTTCGGGATAGCCCAGGGGTACCAGCACAATATCATTTACCCACACCGAATTGGCTGCATACGCTTCATGCTCGGGAACAGGGATCCTGTTATATGTTTTAAAAGCCGGATGATCCTGCAGGGATTCAAAAACCAGCATAGTATTGTTTTCCAGGTAGGAAGTGCCGGATTTAAGGTGGAGCATGCCTGATATCGATACCAGGCTGCCGCTCATTCCAAAATTTTCAAGGATGGTAATGAGTTGTAAGGCCCCTTCACGGTTTGTTCTCTCCGACAGCCCAATGTAAAAATGGCTTCCTGCCATCATCACATCGCCTGCCTCCAGCGTACCGGGATCCCGGATGAATTCCACATGATCATAGAAGTCCCTGACCGTTTTTTCCATTGTAATGATCTCTCCCTGCCGGGAAGCCGCACCGGGATTGGTAATAATGGCAAACTCGGGCGTAAGCAGGGCAGTATCTTCAACAAAAACGCTGTCGGGATAGCGTTCATCCGCCGGCAGAATGCGTACATCCAGGCCACATTTCTGCAGTGCTTCCACATATTTCCCATGCTGGATCATAGCCAGGTGGTGATCAGGTTT
>JAZBOU010000061.1:0-8064 GCA_036351275.1 Bacteroidales bacterium | reverse complement strand
TGGTACCGGTATACAGTGCCCCGCTGATATCGGCTTCGGTCCCTACAATGTCGCCATCGACATAAGTGGCGGTAGCATCATATAAATAGTCTGTGATCCCAAAAGTGTATATTTCCCAATAACGATTCAAGTAACTATCTATACTGGTATTGCTGGGTTCTTTGGCATTATGGACATTGATCTCTACGTAAGCGGAGGAAAAATCGCCTGTACTGAAATCTATGGAGATCGGGGTGTAATTATAACTGAGGTCTCCAATAGGAAAAAGAAAACTGTCAGGGTTGGCACCTGTGTCGTCAGCAAACTCCTTTCTGATCACACCGGTTGCAGCTCCAACGATTAGTTCCGAAGAAGAGAATGTACCCGATATGGATGAAACTTCACCCAGCGTTAGGTCAGAGGCACCCAAAGCAAGGTATCCTGAAGTGAGTGTAAGCGTACCGTCAACCCTGATATCCTGGCCTAAAGCAATCCCGAAACCGCTATTATTAATAGTGAGGTTTCCGAATTCACTGATACTGGTACCTCCAACATTTTGTAAGTCAGAATCATTAAAGACAAAAGTTCCATCGCCAAGATCAGCTGATCCATTGTTGGTAAAGTCGCCTGCCAGTACCACGGTGGTTCCACTTGAAACATTCATTGTAGTTCCACTGCTGATGACAATATCTGCAAATGTAACGTTCGCGATTAAAAATAGCACCGCGAACACAATCGTAGGTTTACCTGAAGAAAGTATATGTTTTCTCATATCCTTAAATTTTCTGAATTATCGTAATTTATTTCCGTGTCTAAGTATAGTGTAGAAATTGTCTAAATTAAATTCTGTGCAAAGTTATTAATTATTAAAATAACTATGTTGATGCAGCGATTTATTAACGGCAGCGAGATTCCAACTTTGTGCCCTGACCGATCGGCTAACCGCAAATGAATCCGTTTTTGCATTGGTTAGACGCTAATTAACCGGCTTTTATGAAAATATTTATATCTCAACAATCCGCTAAAACAAACCAACAAAATAAAGAACGCTATAAATACTTATTAGAAAATTTAACTTAATTACAAAGTTAATACATTATAATCCTGTTTAATAAGTGATTATACGTATTCTAAGACTACAGGTTTCCTGCAGTAAAATTGTTGCAGTCCGTAGCTGTTCATCATCCAATAAGTCGCCAGTGATAAAGAATTTGGGTTTTCGTAAAAACGTGTCAAAGATAGATCATGCAGCCCACAATTCCAAGGATACAGCGGGCCCGGAAAAGTACATACGTACAAATACCTGGGTAATGCATGCCTAACACATTGATTTATTGCATATTAATAAAAAACTTACAATAACTGCATAAAATGCCATCATTGTAAGTTTTTCCTTGTGTTAAATCCTTAAGGATCTGTCGAAAAGGTCTTTTAATTTATCTTCCTCAGTGCTTCTTAAGGCTACCGGCACCGGATATATCACTGGTAAGTTTCGGGGAACCTTTGTATCGAACGGATGCAGCACCCGATACATCTACTTTAAGATACTCGCTTACATACAGTTTAGCTTCTGCTGCTCCGCTTACATCCAGTTCACAATGCTTGATCTCAAAGTCATATGCATCAATCTCGCTTGCACCGGAGACATCAAAAACTGCTGATTTTGCCTGGCCCTTAAGGTTAATCTCTGAAGCTCCACTGAAATCAGCATTCAAACTGACTACATCCATATTCAGGTTCAATTCTGAGGCTCCGCTTCCATCCAGCGAAAGTTCATCGAAATGCAACATTTCATCCGAGCTCATTTCGACAGCCCCGCTCAGATCCATCATCTCCAGGTTTTCGAACGTCAGGTAAACGTTCATTTTCGTATACCGTTTGATGTTCTTATCGGTGTATATCATGAGTTTGTCGCCCTTGACTTCCGTTTTGATGGCTTCCATCAGGTTCTTGTCGGCCTCAACAATAAGCGACTCCGACTTACCCTGAAACAGGAACACTTGAAAAGCTCCGCTGACCTCAAGGCTCAGAAAGCCTGAAACATCGCGCTCTTCCTTTACAAGATCTCCGTCACCTTTAATTCCCTGCATATCAACGCATGTGCCCATAAGGCCTGTTCCTGCCAGAATGAACAAGGTGAAGAGGATAAAAAATGGTCTGATCGTTTTCATGTTTTATAAATTTTTAATGGATATCAATGTTTGCGTTCTCAACATGCACCTTTATCAGTGAGGCGGATTTCTTGTCACCGCCGATAAAGGCTTCTACTTCCTGCCTAAAATCCTTATCGACTTCCCGTATGATGGAAGCATTTTTACCGGGAAAGTCGATATCGCCAAAGCTTGCCTTTGCTTCAAGCTTATAGCTGGCTGAGCTACTTACGCCAATATCGATCGATCCGAATAAGTTTTCAATATCGACCAGGGAAAAACCGCCTGCAACCCTTACGATCTCGATCCCGGCATAACTGTTTGAAATGAATATTTTATCGAATACCTCCCCTATCTTCAGATCGGAAAATGCAGCTTTAATTTCAAGGACATCCCCACTGCCGATCTCAATTCCGTCATACTGCGAATCCAAAGCAAGCTCGGATACTTTACCTATCTCAATGCTGTTAAACCTGGAATACAGATCAAGATAACCAGCCATGTCTAATTCAAGTTCACCATACTCCATGTGAATATCAGCAGCTTTCACTTCATCGATATCTGCACTCCCAAATTTGACGGTAACAGTATTTAGTTTGCCGGAAAGGGTACCTGCTTCCAGGTTTCCATATTCAACATTCAGTTTGGCCCCCCCTTCCAGGTCGCCAATAACGGCATTGCCAAACGTATTGCTAAGTTCCAACATCCCTTTGGAAGGCATTTTTACCTCGTAAGTGATGTTCAGGTCGCAATTGTTGCAGTTCAGTTTACCGTTTATGGCGGTAGATGCCGAGACCAGGCTTTTATCTCCCGAGATCTCGATATCGATCTTATCAAGAATGCGTTGTGATTCTTTTTCACTTTTCGCATCCACGCTAACCTCCACCTCTATCATGACCTGGTTCTTTTCCCAGGTTTGAACATTAACCTGTCCGTACTGATTTGAGATCTGTACTTTAGCGTCTGCATTCACATCGAAGCTTTCGTTATAATTTTTGGTCAGCTCCTGTGCTGTCACCCCTGATACCATGAACAGTAACAAAAGGGTGGTGATCATTGTAATTTGTGTAAAAACTTTCATTTTTTCCGGTTTTAAGTTTAAAGTTGACATATTTTAGTAATGATATTATCAAGAATTTTGATGCGCGTTCTATAATTGGTTACCAGTGCACCATAAACTCTGTCGTTCGATTCATCTTTAACAAGCTCTTCCTGGAGAACAGCAGCGTCTTTTTCGAGTTCTGCAAGTTGCAGCCTCGCCAGTTCATTGATCTTTTCAGCTTCTTCGTCAGAGGCTGCACAATCACTGATATCATTCAGTTTCTGATCAGTTAAAAGGTTATAATGATCCATCACACGGGTCAGTTCATCGCTCATTTCCCGGGCCTGAACATTTGAATTCTGCCCGGAATACTGGAACAACAATAAGCCAGCCAATCCTGCAAACAGCATAACTGCGGCTGCGGCACGCCAGTTTATCCGGAATGATTTCCGTTCTTTTGCATGAAACTCCCGGTCGAGCCTGGAGGCAAATCGATCAAAATGCCCATCTGCAGGTTCATGCACATTGTAATGTTCACTGTTTTTCCTGATCTTATCTTCAAGTACACTCATGTCCCTTAGTTTACAAATTCATTGATTTTCTGCTCTTTTAACCATTCTTTCAGGCGGTTCCTTGCCCGCGAATACCTTGTCCGGCTTGCATTGTTAGATATCTTCAGTATTTGCGAGATCTCTTCATGGTCATAGCCTTCAAGCAAAAACAGGCTGACAACGATCCTGTCATCATCCTCCAGATGTTCAATCCCTTTCCTTATTTGATCTGTCTTATAAGATAGCACCTCGAGGTAGTTTTCCGAAACATCTTCTGCAGCCGGATCGATCCCCGACTCTTCAAGTGAAACACTTTCTTTTTTCTTTTTTATGGTATCAAGCGCTTTATTTACCACTATGCGTTTCAACCAGGCTCCAAAGCTTGCATCCCCTTTAAAGTCATCTATTTTTTTGAATCCCTGGAGGAAAGATTCCTGCATAACATCTTCTGCTTCTGCACTGTTTTTTACTATCCGGAATGCTGTGTTATACATTGCTTTGTAATATAGATTATAGACCTGCAACTGCGATTTGCGATTATAGTCGCGACAGCCTTCGATCAGTTCCTCATGCATGTGTAGCGCTCGCTTCATCAGGGATGTGTTATTTGGTTTAAAGACTCCGTTTTTTTTCGAATGTTACAAGATAGTAAAATTAGGCCTTGAGCAGCAGACAATGGGCGTTGGGTATCTGTAGTATTTATTTAAGTTTTAGTTTATTTTTGCCGGTATGGAACAGAAACTAAGGCCGGAAGTCTACATATACATAGCTGCTGTCACGGCCATGCTTTTCTGGGGGATGTCCTTTATCTGGACTTCCATAGTATTTGAGTCCTACTCACCAATTACCACTATTTTTCTCAGGCTTCTTTTGTCAAGTGTTTTCCTGTTCCTGTTTATGGCCATTACCGGACGTTTCCAGAAGATCAGGAGAGAGCACACATTACTAATACTCGTTTCGGCATTATTCAATCCGTTTTTTTATTTCATTGGCGAAAATTATGGTCTCAAATACTCCACAGCTACTATCAGTGCCGTTATCATCGCCACGATCCCCCTGGTAACACCAGTTGCTGCCT
This sequence comes from Bacteroidales bacterium, assembly GCA_036351275.1. Classification (GTDB taxonomy): domain Bacteria; phylum Bacteroidota; class Bacteroidia; order Bacteroidales; family B18-G4; genus B18-G4. The sequence continues at coordinate 3,264 of JAZBOU010000061.1, read as the reverse complement.
GGTTAATGATAAAAGAAAAAGTGTCATGGGTCAATATTGCCGGTATACTGATCTCGTTCAGCGGCATTCTCCTGATGGTGTTCAAGCCTGATCTCAGCCTGGCCACTGAACCAAGAGGCATCCTGATGCTCTTCTTTGCCGTATTTTCAGCTGTCATCTATTCAATATTACTCAGAAGGCTTACAAAATATTACCGGGCTGTAAGCATAGTTGCCTGGCAAAATCTCATTGGTACCGGGATGTTCCTGCCGCTGTTTCTTATTATGGACCTCAGTGACTTTCTGGAGGTGGTGCCCAGTGGCAGGCTGATCACTGCACTCCTGTCGCTTGCCATCCTGGCCTCCTCCATTGCATTTATCCTATTCACGATCAGCATAAAGCATCTTGGTGTGAGCAGGGCAAATGTATATGGAAACCTTATCCCTGTATTTACGGCTGTTGCATCATATTACGTCTTGCAAGAATCATTCACCTCCCGCAAGATCTCAGGTATCATTCTCGTTATTACAGGTGTCATCATCACACAGATTAAAAGGAAATATCAATATGAAAAAGAAAAAAATCGTAGTACTTGGTAGCGGGCTGGTGGGTGGACCGATGGCCCGGGACCTGAGCCATGAGTTTGACGTTTCCCTGGCAGATATCGACAAAAATAAGCTTGATATCGCAACTAAAAATCACGAAATAAATGCTATTGCATGTGATTTGTCTGATTCAGATGCGATTCAGAGGATCGTTAAAAATGCTGACCTGGTGATCAGTGCTGTTCCGGGTCATATGGGTTTTAAAACACTCGAAACCGTGATCGAATGTGGGAAAAACGTTGTTGATATCGCCTTCTTTCCCGAAAATCTCTTTCTCCTTGACGGTTTAGCCCAGGAGAAGGAAGTAATTGCCATATCGGATATCGGCGTTGCACCGGGGATGTCGAATATCCTTACCGCGTATGCTGCAAATGAAATGGACATCGCCCGGAAAGCCAGGATCATGGTGGGCGGTCTCCCGAAGGTCAGGCAGTTACCCTGGGAATACAAAGCTGTATTTTCACCTGCGGATGTGATTGAAGAGTACACTCGGCCTGCACGTATTGTACGCAAGGGGGAAGAAGTCGTCATGCCAGCCTTAGGAGAAAGAGAACTTATTGATATTGAGGGTGTGGGGACGCTTGAAGCCTTTGTAAGTGATGGTTTGCGATCGCTTGTGCATACGATGGATATCCCCGATATGGAAGAAAAAACCCTACGCTATCCTGGTCATGCTAGATTAATGGAGATCCTGCGCGATGCCGGTTTTTTCAGCCGTGAAAAGCGGAATATCCGGGGACAACAGATCAGTCCGCTGGACGTGAGTTCTGCGTTGCTTTTTGATCAGTGGGAATTAAAGAAGGGCGAAGTCGACATCACCGTTATGAAAATTTCTGTCAGTGGTGAAAAGGACGGAAAGGATTGTACCATAACCTATGACCTATATGATGAATATGATCCGGTAAGCGGCATCCATTCCATGGCCCGGACCACTGGTTATACGGCAACCATCACTGCAAGAATGGTTTTGAATGGGATGTATGACCGCAAAGGTGTTTCGCCCCCGGAATACCTCGGGTTAAAAAAAGAATGCGTCTCATTCCTCCTGGACGAGTTCAACAAGAGGGGCATCCATTATCGTGAAAGCAGGGCATAAAAAAAGCGCATTGTCGTGTTGAACAATGCGCCTGGGTTTTATGCTTTTATTAAGTTAGTATCTTGAACGGATCTTGAATATCAATCCTGCACTCAGGACGAAATTCACCGGAAATGTTGTTTCATTTACGCTAACCCAGTCGTTTACACCTACCCCGGTGTCTTCCACAATGTTCCTGAAATGTTTTCCTTCGCCCATAAATACCGGCAATGCCATCAGGGCCTGGAATTTAAAACCCAAATAACGGTCGAAGAAGTAATTCACACCTGTTTGGGCACCAATGGAGAACCTCGGAACATTTCCAACATCAGAATTTGTGATGTTATAGTTCACCAATCCCATGTTAGGACCGAAGAATATGTTCAGGTCCCTGTTCAATTCGCCCTGAAAGACCCAGGCCAACTGGAAATAGGTTACCATCATCTTATAATCAGTGGCAATTATCAGGTCTTCCCAATCCGGTGACTGATCGAAACTTGCCGTAGTAAATGAGTTTGAAAGGGTTATCTCGAATTTACTGTTATAATTAGATGTCGGAAAACTGAAGTTGGCACCGATGTTGAAATAATCTGTGACAGACATTGTACCTTCAACGAATTTCAGGTCACCCCGGAATGTATATCCCAGCATAGGAGAAATCTCAATATCCTGCTGGGCTCGAATGCCCTGGGTTAGAAATACTGAGAACAGTATTAAGACTCCTATTATTCGTATCCTCTTCATAATATTGGTTTGTTTAGTTACACTACAATTTCTTTTTTTTGGGTTATCATCAATGCGATGATTTACTGGTTTATACTACCAGCCTTTCGAAATGTTTCATAAATATAGAGAATGTTTTTTCAGAAGGTCAAGCCTCAAACTTAATTTCCGTACAATTACCAAGCGCTATCAGGGAATATACGTAGCTGGCATAAAGCATCAAAAATGTTGATCCGGGTTGGAATTTTAATTCATCCAAAATCCAGCATCCAACACCCAACATCTTTTGAGTGATGATATCCTATTGATTAGATCCAAGTTAAGATTGGGATTGAAGAGTGGGAAAGTGGGTTAAGGATTTCATCTAAAATCCAACATCCAACACCCAGCATCTTTTGAGTGATGATATCCCTGCCTGCCGGATTTCCCGCCCCAGGTGGGCAGGCAAGGCCGGAACTCGGAGAATTAGCTTCGCTGATTTTCAGCATTCCTTACTCCATTGCCAAAATTGACCGTTATTCCTTACTTGGTTCCTTACTCTGATTTAATATACTTCTTTCTGGATTAAATTCCTTTCTGTAAATATTTGGTGTCTAAATATTTTGATGAAGTTAACCGCTGTGAAGCATTTCTCTCCATTTTTTGTATGAACATCCTTGCAAACTTAAATTTATAGCTTACTTTTTCATTGATTCAGCGGGGTGTGGCCCCTCGACAGGGCTCGGGACAGGCTCCGTCAATCAATGCTTGTCTATCAGCCAGTATTTCAGTCTTATAGCACTCTTTTCTTAAAACATTTTCTGATTTCTTCTTGCAGCCAGCCATGCATGCTTTTTGTGTTGGAACAGTGATATGCGTGAATGCGTTGAAAATAACCGATTT
>JAZBOU010000060.1:0-25016 GCA_036351275.1 Bacteroidales bacterium | reverse complement strand
TCTATCTGACAATTACCATTTTCTTCGAATCAGAAACAATACCATTTACACATAAAGAATAAAAGTAAATTCCGGACTGAAGCTTACTACCATCAAATTCGAGTGTATGTTCACCTTGTTTAACGTCAGCGTAATGTTCACCAGCTAATTTATAACTTTAATGTGTGGTTTACAACAGAAGGTACCATCCAAAAACTACACATTATGGCACCAGGAAAAAAGAAAAAACCCACCGCCACAGAAGTGGTAAAAGAGATCAAACGCCGGACCCGGCGAGTATTTTCAGCGGAAGAAAAGATCAAGATCGTTTTAGAAGGTTTACGCGGAGAAGATAGCATAGCCGCTATCTGTCGCAGGTACACAACTGGCACCCTTTTGGTTAAATATTGGAGGGAAGAATTTGAGCTCGTTATTATATACTTTGTAAAGTAATGATGTAGCAGCTGATTCAGGAGATAATTGTAGTTCAGGGATTAATGCCATTTCTTCAGGCGGAGGTACAATACCATCCCCAGACCACCAAGGTTCACCATTAGGATCAGGGTTAAGATTAACAATCTGGGAACTTGCTATTTAAAAGATCAAGATAAAGGTTACGAAATGCAATACTTTCAAATTTTTCATAATTAATAGGTTTTTATTCATTAAATTGGTTTATCTCTTGCTAAATTTTTCAATCACATTGATATCGTTTCCAAAAAGGTGTATTAAATATATTCCAGACTCTAAATCACTTACATCAATTTGAAGATTTTTTTTCTGCAGGGTGCTTTCATACTTGGCCACGAGTTTACCAGTTGCATCATAAATGTTTATTGCGAGAGTACCACGTGAAGTCAATTCGGGGTATGCTGTCACATTTAGCACAATGTTTGCAGGATTTGGATATATATTTATTCTTCTTATGTTTCTTTCTATATTATCGTATTCAAAAACGCCAACAGTAGGTTTTTTACTCCTGGCTAGATAATTCTGATTTGCGATATAGATAAACTCTTCATGATCAAGATGGGCAAGGTTCATTTGCCTTGAGATGTCTTGGTCAATATATTCAAAAGAATTACCATTATTCGTTGAAACAACCACTCCCCCATAAGTTGTAGCATATATGAAGCCCTCGGAGTTAATTAATATTTCTGTTATTTCTCCCTCCTGATGGATAAGTTCGAATGCATTCATGCCACTATAAATTGCATAGACCCCGGGTACTTCATTTAGCATGGTAAACCAGTCACCTGTAAATACATCATCATTAGAATTGATTTCTATTGTCATTACTTGGTGGTTAAGCAAACCGATAAACTCCCATGTAACGCCATTGTCTGTCGTTTTATAAACTCCGCCCATATTTTCAGAGTAACACATTAGGCTTACAAAAATGTCCTTGGATGTTGAAATAGCAATATCGGAAATGTATTCGCCTGGATGGTCTATGGTTGAAAAAAGACTATCCCAAGTTATACCACCATTAGCTGATCTTAGCAATAAGGCGCCGTTGTTCTCCCATCTGCTTACATATAAAGTGTCCTCACCTGATGGGAAAATTTTCATGATATTGCCGTTAAATGGCAAATCTATTGCTTCCCATGTATCTCCGTTGTTTTCTGATACCATGAATTCGTCAGGGCCTGTTTTTCCAACGTATATATCGCCGTCGTCAGTACTAGCAATGGACTGAACCATAAATGGACCTGCATTATAAACAACTTCCCAACTCTGGCCAAAATTCGTGGAGCGATATACGCCACTTCCATTTTGAGGATGGCCTGTTCCAATAAAAACATGTCCCTCGCTGTTGGTAGTTATGCACATAATATTTGTACTATCCGGGAAATATAGTTCTTCCCAGAAAGTCTGAGAAAACAAGGTGTGTGAGAAACTTGCACAAAGTAGGTATATAGCAATCAGATATTGTTTTTTCATAGCTTATAAATCAATCTTAACACGGTTATCAATAGACATAAATATCTTTCTAAATAGCATTGATAAAAGTGTTAGTCTCCATATTTACGAAGACAGTGGTCAAGATCAGATTTGAGTTTTTGGTTTTTATCCCAAATACAATGGAATACGTTATAAAGGTAATAAAAGGAATTGCTCATGTCAAGAATATGAGGAGATATATTGAGATGGGGTGAATGTTTATGGTGGATAAGTATCCGATAGGTTGGTGGTTCAATAAGTTGTTGAACTAGATGAATCAGTTAAATCAGCAATTGGGATTTTAAATTCTAAACGATAAACGTTAAACGCCTAAACGTTATACGAATAATGGCCAGCAGGGCAAAATTAGGATGTTCTTTACCGCTAAATCGCAAGCCCTGCGATGCAGGGCGCAATGTTACGCAATGATCCTTTGCGCTGCTTTGCGTCTTCGCGTCTTTGCGGTGAATTATACTTATTACTTCTCTATCGCATATCTCTATCGCCATCTCCTCTCCACTTCTTCAGTCCCTCGCGCTCCGAAGTGTAAACATAGGAGTGTTCTATCTTCTATGAAGAAAAGGAACAAGGGTAATATTTTAGATTGAGAGGGGAGATTTACGAATCTAAGGTACATCGTATATTTTAGAAGATGATAGATGAGAGAAGAAGTAAAAAAAAAGCCCTGCGATTTCGCAGGGCTTTTTTTTAAAACTCCCAGAGGTCGTGTTCGAACTCGAAGAGCTCGTTCTTTATACGCTCTGATTCATACAGGGCATCCAGTCCGGTGGCATATTCTGAGATACGCCTGTCGTACACGTTGGACTCCTTGTAGATATAGCTGTTGAACATCCTTTTCCAGAAGGAATCGTCATAGGTCAGCCGCATGGCATCGTTATGGCGGTTGTAGATGAGTGCTTTGGCAAGGATGGGCCGTGCTTCAGGGAAATAGATCCAGAACAGGGGCTCGGTAACTTCCTGTCCGTCGCGTTCCTTGATCATGACCGGGCATACGCCGATGATCCTGACCATCAACTGTGAGCGCTGCTTGTCGAAATACCAGTCTTCCTTGATCCTGATACGTTTTACCTTGGTCGGGTCAAAGTCGGTGTAGATCACCGTATCGTATTCCTCGTAAGGCGGGTAAGGACGCTGGAATACCCTGTGGAAGGTATCGACCTGCCTGGCGATCACTTCCTGGTACACCAGCGGCACCAGGAACTCATCTGTAGCAGAGATATCATAGGCGGTGATAGAGCCTTCTTTCAGTCCATCCATAAGGATCTGCATAAAACTTCTCCAGTCGTTATGCGGTTCGATAGGATAGTAGAAGTACTGGTTGATCTTCTCACGAAAATCAATTTCACGCCAGAGTCTTTTCTGCCACATTACATCAGCTTTCCTGAGTGGAGGATAGGGCACGGGTTTCATGTCGATGAAACCGCTTCCGTCCTCAAACAGTCCGTCAACGGGAGGGCTGTCGAGGATCTGGGCCTGTGCAGTGCTGCCGAAACCGGTGAGCAATGCTACAACTCCAAGGATGATGAATAGCTTTTTCATTATGATAGTATTATGCGTTTTTATTTTATCGTTAAGTTGATGGTATTCAGCGTACGCCTTGAGCCATCAGGGCCTTCGGCCTGGATGTTCTCGAAGAAGAATTTCTGTCCTCTCCTGGAGTTGCGGATCATGTCCTGCATCTCGTCGTTCAGGCGGTTTCCGCTTCCCCTCTTCGGCACCCAGTCGCCATTGATGATGGTACCCATCCTGAAGCTTGTTACAATAAAGTTCAGGTCGAATTCGAAGTCTTTCATCACGGGGATGATGGCACCGGCACCGAGCAGTTCGTTCCTGTCGATATCGCCCTGCGACATCTTGGCGATCTCGGCAACGGGGTCGGGAACCCTTTTCACCCTGAACTCGAATGAGCCCATGTCCATCCACTGGCCCTGGTATTCAGCCTGTGCGCTCACGGTGGCTGCACCAACACCTTCAGTGATCCTGACGATCCAGTCGCCTGGTTCTGTAGGATCGGGAACAATTTCCCCTGCCGAGATAAACGGCCTGATCTTGTTCTTGGCAATACCGGGAACAGAGATGGAAACAGGGTTATCAACCGCACGGTAGAATACATTCATTTTTTTTGCAGCTACCGTCAAAGAAGGAGGTGCAACAATATATTCATGTACGAATGGATGTCTTTCTTTTTCTCCTTCAGGGTTGGTGATCTCGATGATACCGGCAAAGCGTTGAGGCCCTTCTGAGTTTGCATTCCATTCCAGTTTTACTATACCGCCTTCGCCTTCCCATTTCTGGGCACGGGCAAGATTAGCATCGGTGATCTCGCCGGCGCCCTGTACTATATATACATCAGGGTTAGCTTTGTCGTCATAGGCGGCAACAAGAACTTCTGCTTCGTATTTCTGCCCTTTGATGATGTAATTTGTTTTAGGGATGATCTTGGCGGTTACAGCATCGAATTTAAAGTCGGTGAGTGAGATCTCGTTAAAGAGTTCTGATACAACATCAAACTCGGTGGTCTGTACTTCAGCGATCAACTTGTTGAGGATGGTAACATCAGCAGCCAGGATGGTATGATAGAAATTGTGCATTTCCCAGGTCTGGCTATTGCCGTCTGCATCGCTGTATTCTTCGTCGGTGCGCAGGCCGATCTTCACACGACTACGGTATTCTTCCGGGATCAGTTCCTCCATTTTAGTACGATATTCATCAATCTTTTCACGCAGTTTGGTAGCATTGCCCCAGTTGATGAAATAGGTGGTTGTCATATCGTACTTATCCTTGGAAGGTACTTGCTTCAGGTTAAGTATTGGTTTTTGAATAGTTTTACCCGGTTCCAGCGGATCAGGAACACTTTTCAATTCATAGTACTTATCCAGGAGCGTGAGTGAGTCTTTCCTTTCCGATACCTTAACAGCCTGGAAAATAGTATTTTCCAGGTATTTGATCATGTCCGCACTATATTCGCGGGCGAGTTTAGCCTTCTCAAAATGCTCACCCACCTTTTCGTGGTTTAGCATGTCCTGCTGGGCAAACTGCTGGTAAATATTTCCAACTTTCCTGTCGACGATTGCCTTGGTGGTTTCCATACTTTCGTTCACCACGAGGAATGCGTCCAGGATCTCTTTGGAAACGTTCAGCGCCAGCAATGCCGTCAATACGAGGTAAAGCATCGCTATCATTTTCTGCCGCGGGGTTTCCTTATATCCAGCCATATTCGTTCAAATTTTAAGTTTTGTTAGTGCAAAAGTTATTTACTAGTGGCACAAAATGATATTATGATTGGCCTCCCATGGCATTCAGCATATTGCCGTAAACCTTGTTCAGCTGGGCTACCCGCTGTGTAAGGGCATCCAGTTCCTGCTGGTAAGCAGCAGTTTTTTCGTTTGAATCACTGAGGTTTTGCAGGTAATCGTTTAATGTTTGCTGTACCTTGGAAGCAGAATCAACCTGTGCATTGGTGGCCTGGAGCTGCAGTTCATAAGCAGCATTCAGGGCCGACAGGTTGTTGGAGATGCGTTTCAGCTCCCCGGTATATGCCTGGCTGTCGCTGGAAGTAAAATCGAGTGCCTTGGCTGATTCAGCAAGTCCCTCTAAAGCACCGGCGGTAGTTTTATATGATACATTGAGTTCTGCCGCAGCGGAAGAAGCGTTCTTGAGATTACCAACATATTCACTGGTAATAACACCTGCATCCGTCATGTCTGCGATCTTGGCTGCATTGTCACTCATTTTTCGCAATCCGTTACCCAGGCTTTCGATCAGGTCAGGACCGATCTTGGCATCTGAGAGAAGGTTGTCGAGTTCTTCGGTAGGTCTTTTGTGAGTACCATCACCATGATACATACCTGCCAGTTCCGGGTAAACCAAACTCCAGTCTGGTTCCACGTGGGGTGGTTCAAAAGCGGAGAAGAAGAAGATGATCGATTCCGTTCCTAGTCCGACGATAAGCATGATATCCGCATACGGATAGTGATTGATCTTGAACAGGGCACCCAGGATCACTACTGATGCTCCCCACCCATAAAGTTTTGCCATGAAGTTTCTAAAGCCTCTGGTCCGAACAATGTTATTTAAACCCATGATGATTTGATTTATTAGTTAATGATAGTTTCTGATTTGATAAGAATTGATTAGTTGTAAACTCTTGATGCCTTGGCCGGGTTATCGTCCTTGCTCCTGCCGAGGAATGGCTGCATGGTACGGAAGCCAATGTAGGATTTGGAAGTATCCTGGTACTCATAAGCCCTGGTCTGCACCTGCAGGTAATAAGCGATATCTTTCCATGATCCGCCCTTGACCACTTTACGCTTCATGTCAGGTGGATCATCTTCTTTTGCATTATAAGTGTAATTGGGGTTCATATCCCAGGTAAAGTTATATGAAACCGGGTCGAATGCGCTGATGGTCCATTCGGCCACATTCCCTGACATATCATATAATCCCCATTCATTTGGCGGATAGTGCCCTACGATTACAGTACGAAGGCCCCCGTCGTCAATATAGTTTCCACGGATAGGTTTGAAGTTGGCCAGGAAACAACCCTTGTCGTTCCTTGTATAGGGCCCGCCCCAAGGATATGGGCTGTTTTCATAGCCTCCCCTGGCTGCCCATTCCCATTCTGTTTCGGTCGGTAGCCGGAATTCAGCTACACTGGTCTCGTTCCGGGCATTCCTCAGATAAGCATTCCTGAGCTCTGTTCTCCATACACAGAACGCCCTGGCCTGAAGCCAGTTAACGCCAACTACCGGGTAGTGGTCAAAAGCAGGATGCCAGAAATACTTCTCGGTCATGGGATCGTTGAAAGAATAGGTATAATCGTGGATCCAGCAAAGTGTATCGGGGTAAACGTTGATGATCTCTTTACGCACGTATACGGAACGGTCTCTCATACCCTGCGGACGATTGGCGAAACCGGCATTCTCATAGTTGCCGTCTTCGGTCCAGTCCTTTTTGGCAGCAGCATTCAGGTCAACCCAGTAATATTCGTAGAAAAGTTTCCTGGTATCTACTTCTTTTCTCCTGAAATACCTTTCATGCTCAGGAAGGTACATATCTTCCAGTGCATCTTTTACAGCCTGGTCATCGGTATCCCAGGGAACTTCCTCACGCCAGTTTACAACCGGCGGGTCTATGATCTCTCCCCGTTTGGTCTCTGTCCTGATATAGGGCGGATCTGTTATGCCATTGTCGTAAAGCATCCATCTGGCGATAGAATCCCTTACCCAGAATACAAATTGCCTGTATTCATTATTGGTGATCTCCGTTTCATCCATATAATATGCAGCGACGGATACGGTCTTAGGCTGGTGTAACTGGCTGTAATTAAAGTCTTCATCACCGGTACCCATGGTAAAACTTCCCTGCGGGATGAAAACCATTCCGTAAGGATCCGGCTGGTAGAAATGCTTTGATTTTCTCCGAACACCTGTGAGCTCACCATTCCCGGAGTTGCTGCAGCTGTCGAAGATGATCAGAGCTGAGAGTAGTGCCATGTAATATGGAAACTTTTTCATCTTGTTTAGATATTGATTAAGTAGCTAACGATCTGCTAATACAATTATTATTTAGGACGCCCAAAAATATACATTATAGTCAAACGATAATTTTTTTTTTTGGTTACTATAGGAAACGAGTATTTCTGTAGCTTTTCCTTCCCTTGTCTGATTCAATTTTAAAGCAATATTTTAACATCACTTCATGGCTTCCGCCCGTGCGGCCCAGTCCAAGCTGGGATGTCGTTATATCGTATGAGTATCCGAGTTTAAAATTCTTATACTGTAATCCGGCAAGTACCGAAACCGCATCCTGTATTCGATAGTTCAGCCCTCCCCAGAACATGCCCTTGAATTCAAGCAGGGCTGCAACATCCAGCTGAATCGATGCTTTGTCGGCTTTAACCATCACATACGGCATCAACACGAAGTTCGGGTTGTTCCTGAATACGAATTCATAGCCTCCCTGCAGGTAATAAGTCCTGACCAGGGTCATTTTATACAGGAAGCTTTCGGATGTGGTGCTGTCAACATTTGTTGTCCAGTTGGCCAGTTCCTTGCCTCTGGTTGCAAGAAGCTGGTTCACTGAAAGACCGATGAAATACTGATCGGGTACTTCATACACAATCCCAAGCGATCCGTCGATGAGTATTTCGCTCTCTTCACCCGTGATCTGCATCAAGAGCTGGTCATTGGGATCAACGGCAATGAATTTTGAAAAGTCAATGGAACGATTGTTGAAACCGATCTGCATCCCGACTCCCAGGTTACCGTAACCAACTTCCCTTACGTAGGAGTAGCCGATCCTCAGGGTGATCGTATTTGTAAATCCGATATTGTCCTGCATGACCAGGGCTGAAAGGCCACCCCTGAGGATCCTTACCGGTGATTCGATACTTACCAGGAATGTTTCGGGTGCAACTTTGTTACCTTCGTTATCCTTGAATCCCGCCCATTGTTGCCTGACAAATCCTGTAACACAGATGCCTTCACTCAAGCCTGCAAAGCCCGGGTTAGTGAATACCCTGTTGAACATGTTTTGTGTAAACTGAGGCTCTTGCTGGGCGTTAAGGCCCAATCCCCAAAAGGAAAGCAAGAATAAAAAGATGATGATCCTTTTTTGCCTCATGTCAGTGTTTTCGGTTTGCCTGTTTATTCGCAGCTAAAATATAAAAAAATGTAAAGGTGAACATCCATTTCTTACATTCTTGGCAACCAGGGTGCATGCCTGCGGTAAATATTGCCAAGTCAAATGTACAAAATAACTGCCTTATAAATCTACGTATTTATTCTAAATATCACTGAAAAACAATTCAGTATAATTACTTAACCGTAATTTTCAGGAAATGATAACGCACATATTTGATGAATATTTTTCAGATATAAATCTTTACATGTTTAAAAATATGCGCGCAGCTGCACACTGCCTACATGTACTGTCGGGATTTCGGGAGCCTTCCGGCCATCGTATATCAGGCTTAGCTGCAGGTGATCCGACAGGTTTTGCTGGTATGAAACGCTCCAGGTGCCGTTCCGTCCGGGCTGCAACCCTTCAAGCATCTCAAATCCCAGGGAGGAATTTTCATCTCCGTTGAAATCTATGCTGATATAATTTGCTGTTACCAGCACATTTGCCTTATTCACCAGCCGGTAGTTCAATTCCGTCCCAAAATCAGCAATGAGCGCTTTTTCAACTCCCCCGGTATTTTTTTTGTCGGTGTAGCGAAACGACAGGCTGATGCGCAGGGCCGGGCCTGGCTGGTAAGAGAGTTCAGGGACAATCTCGTAATATTCTATATCGTAATCCCTGGAAGTGAAGTAATCCGAAACGCTTGATTTTTTGCCCTGTTCTGCGCCAAGCTGAAGATTGAAATTCTCAATAAAGCTCCACCTGATATTTATCCCCGACTGGTACAGACCGCGCGTTTCAAAGCCGTTTACAAGGAATGCCCTGTTACGGTTCCTGATGAAATTAAGGTCAATGCCGTATTTGGGATTGGACTTATTAAAATAAAGCGTATTCCTGAAAGAGGAGTTGAGAGAAATCAACGAGGAGTCAGGTATTCTACTTTCACGGATGAACGGATTGTAAGCGATATTAAGGTCCTCTGTGGAGGTTTTATGCTCGATGCGGAACATGGTCTGATTCTGAAAACGTGCCAGGAACCGCCTGAAACCGGTCTTACCCGACCATACTGCGGCCGGCATGATGTTAAGTGCCTCCCTGAACTGGTTGTAATACGTCTTGGTGTATTCATTGCTTGGCGTGAAAACCCTTATGTAATCTGCCTGGTCCTTGAAGGCGGCTACTTCAAATTCGTCCAGCTGCTCTACCCCATCACCATTGTAATCTATCCAGGTGTAGATCCCTTCTCCGCTCGGTACCTTCAGGTAGGAAAAGCTTTGCTTCTGTTCAAGTCCCGAACCAACTTCATAATAGGTGTTGAAGGTGATTGCCCCTTTGAACAGTTTTAAGAAGTATTCCAGCCGTCCTACGACTACTTTTTCAGGTTCTGCATCGCTGATGCTGGAGTCTTTAATTTCGAGGTTCCTGTATGTCAGGGTCAGGCTCAAACGATTGGACGGATTCTTCTTCAGCACGGTACTGGCACCGGCCTCCCTGGCAAATGTGGAAGAGGTCAGGGTATTGCCCAGCGGCTTCTTGTCGAGCCGCTGGCGGTAAAATACGTTAAAGGTATTCTTTGCCGAGTCGTTATTGCTGATATATGTTTCCCATTCATTATAGCTGAAACTGGCAGCTGTTAAGGAATCAGTCACTGCATCTTTAAAAGTATTGTATTCTGCGTCCTGCCGCAGGCCGAAGGTGAGCCACTTTGTTTTTTTTCCCATATCGGCTTTGCTGCGCAGGAAAAAGGTGTTGTAATCTTCCTGTCCGGTATTCAGCAAGCTTCCGGCATATTTCAGGAAAAAGCCTGATGCGTTCATGTCTGATACCAGGCTGTGCATGTTCCCCCTGTATACTGATCCGTTGTCGAGCATGCTGAATCGATATGAGGTGGCACCATGCCTGTCGTTCTGTATGCTCAATTCGATTTCCCCCTGGTGCTGGTCTTCATCGCTTTCCAGGTGGTCGATATTCCAGTCGCGGTTAAATTCTACCGTTCGGTATGGTTCAATAGGTGCGAAATTCTCCTTTACCCATTCGTATCTTGCTCCCGTGACCAGATTCCAGGGATTTGCCTCATTGCCGGATATCTTATCCTTGCGCCCGTATGAAAGCATGAGTGCCGTGCTAACGTTATCTGCATTGTCCTTGTCCGAAAAACTGTTGAGGTCATAATTGCTTACAGAGATCTCTGAAATAAACGTTGACTGATCATTAAATTTATAGTCGATACCCAGGGTCATCATCTGTGATTTTTTGGGTGTAACAAGAAGTACAACCGGAGCATAGTTACCCTGGGGAATTCCGCCGACCGGTGCAATCCATTTAAATACGCGTCCGTTGGCACTGCTGCTGACCAGTTTGTAATTTCCTTTGTTTTCACCCACCAGGCTGAATCCAAGCTTATAAACTGCACTGTCGGGGTCAGTTGAATATACAAATACGGAATCGTAGAGTATATTATTCACCAGTGTATCGGTCATCCTGTAACGTACCTCCTCACCTGAGAATCCAACGCTGTCGATATTTGGCCACAAAGCCTGATCGATGCTGTCGCCGATATTGTTCAGGAATTTCTTCTGTTCATCGTCGAGGTCCTGTTGCAGGGGCTGGTTTTTAAGGTCCTGCTCTGAAAATGCATTTATCCTGACGTTTAGTTTCTGGTTGGTGATGCCGGTTGAAAGGAAGAACATCGACCTGGCGTAATCCCTTTCGGCATATTCGAATTCAACCACGATCCTTTTTTCTTTGGTCAGCAGCACATTTGGTGTAAATGTGATCTCCCCTGTATTGTAGTTGATCACATAGTCATGATCCTGTCCGCGCGTCATCAATATGCCGTCAATAAAGACTTTTTCAGAAGCTGCAAGGACGACGATGTATGTTTCCCCGTCATTTCCGGTCAGTTTATAGGGTCCCTGGTTGCCCTCTTCCCCCTGGATCCGGTTGCGTGCAAATTTTCCTTTTGCCACTGCCCCTGCCACATGCACATCCATGGTCCAGGGTTTTATTCCGTTTTTCCCTTTCCCCACCCCAAAGCTTGTCAGGAAGTCACCTCCCTGTGCTTTTTTGTAGATGTTCATGAAATAACTTTTTGGCCTTGTGATCTCGAAATCGCCTGCAATGAGCCGCGAATTGCGGTATTTGAGCTGTATGAAGACCTTATCGAATTCCTGTATTTGCTGGGTGTTCCCTTCCGGCTGGATCGGGACATTATTATCGGTGATGGCTGCAAGGATCTCGATCTCTCGACTGAGCTTGCCGGAAAGTTGCAGGTTAAAGCTTGAATTGACCACTACATCCTGGCTGTTGCCGAAAGAAACTCCCCTGGAGATACTTCCGCTCTTGTTCAGGCCATCTGTACGGAAAATGTCGGTTCCCTGCCGGGTTTGTTTATAAACAAAGGGATTTACAAAGCCCTGGTCATCCGGTTCCAGTATAGAAAAGTCTTTATGCCTGTAGTTTTCTGTGAAGCTGAATGGGAATACCCTGTAGGAGATGGTGATAGCCTCTTTCCGATCTCTAAGCTCAGGTCCGGGTATCAGAACGGCATGTACGGGATCAAAACTGAAATAAGAGGTATCCACAAAGCTGCCGTCAGGATACTGGAGTTTCAGGGAACCCGGAACGATGCTCAGGCTGTCAACCTGCACGCTGTCGCTTTGAAGATCAATTTTTTGTACACGCAGGTTGCTCAGGTTCTGGGCGCTTGTATGCAAGCCCAAAATCAAAAATATCATACCGACATACAAGCTGTACCACCTCATATAGCAAACATTGGTGCTAAGGAATAAAGGTAAAAAAGCCTCTGCTATTGTGCATAAGTGAAAGCAAGCCGGTTTTGAACCATGTATAATCCAGTATTTCAGAAGGTTATTCGATAATGTAAATTTAAACTATTTTTTTGATTGCCAATTCTTTAAAGGTATTACCTTTGCCGGCCGAAAAAATAAGATCAGACTCTTGAAAAATTAAAGGACAATGGCATTCGTATCAAAGGAGAAACTGTTTTCGGCCAGGTGGTTCAAGGCGTACAGCCTGATACTGGTGGGTGCATTTATAATGGCCTCGGGCTTTGTTTTGTTTATCACCCCGCACAATATTGTGCCCGGCGGGGTTTATGGGATATCGATCGTTATCCATCATTACACGGGATGGCCTATCGGTTTAACGGCATTATGCTTTGATATACCGTTGACGATTGCCGGCATCCGCATACTTGGTCCCCGCTTCGGAGTGAAGACCGTAGTGGGTTTCGTACTAACGGCTGTATTTGTTGATTCATTGACCTATCTCTGGGGCGTAAAGGCCCTGGTCCCGGACGATGTGCTTCTTTCATCCGTTTTTGGCGGGGTGTTCATCGGTCTGGGACTGGGTTTGATCTTCAAATCGAAGGCAACATCCGGCGGATCCGATATCATTGCCATGATCATCTCGAAATATACCAGGCTTCCTCTCGGACAGCTTATGATATGGGTGGATTCAACCATTGTGCTGGCAGGGCTTTTTGCTTTCCAGGACTGGCATATTCCACTTTATTCGCTCATTGTAATTTATATCACGGGACGTGTGGTGGATCTTGTACTTCAGGGTGTTTCCGTTGAAAAAACATTGTTCATCATCTCTGAGAAACATGAGGAGATCCGTGATAAGATCATCAACGACATGAACCGGGGAGGTACTTTCCTGAAAGGAGAAGGCATGTTCAACGGCGAAGAAAAATCCATCATATACACCGTACTTACCCGGAGGGAAATGGCATTGTTGCAGGATTTCATACACAAGACCGATCCCGATGCATTCTTAACAGTTATCAATGCAAACGAGATCCTTGGGAATGGGTTCAAATCCCTGAAAGAAAAGATTTCGGATTAGGGTCAGAATTCCCCGTTTATCCATTTGATGATATCATTCCCGTTGGCGTAGATAAGCAGTCCGAAGATCAGGATCATGCCAACGATCTGGGCATATTCCATAAACTTATCGCTTGGCTTCCTTCTGGCAATGATCTCGTATAACAGGAACATCACATGGCCTCCGTCGAGTGCGGGTATGGGCAGTACATTCAGTATGGCAAGCATGATCGACAGGAATGCGGTGAGGCGCCAGAAACGTTCCCAATCCCATTCCGAGGGGAAGATGCTGGCAATGGTACCAAATCCGCCAACCGATTCATACGCTCTGACCTCGGGGGAGAACAGGAGCCGCAGCTGTTTCAGGTAATCTCCGATACCCCTGTATCCTTTTGCTATTCCTGCAGGAACAGCTTCGAAGAAGTTATATGCCCTGGTATTAAAATCGAAGAATACCGACGGATTGACCCTGTAAACACCGATCACACCATTTTCAGGCACCATAAAGGCAATATTCAGCGTATCTGACCCGCGCTTTGCCGTGAGTTCAATGTCTGTTCCTTTTAGTGTCGGGATCAGTGCGATATATTCATGGAAATACTTCAGGGGTTTTCCGTTCAGTCCTATTAGGGTATCACCTACCTTGAGGCCAGCGGCTTCGGCAGGGGAGTTTTCGCCAAATTTTTCCACAACATACGGGAAGCGGGCAGCAATGAAATTTGGGTTCTTGTGTTTTACCAGCTTACCCAGGGTTCCGGATGGGATAGGCACATTCATGATCATGCTGTCGCGCTGGATCAGGATATAGTTTGCTTCATCCAGGATGAGTGTGATGGGTATCTGGCTGAAGTCTTCCACCACTTTTCCGTCGATGGAAATGATCTTATCACCGTCGCGCAAACCCATCTCCATTCCGAGTGAATCTACAGCGATCCCATACCTATTGGCTTCCGTTGTCGGGAGGTAGCTTTCGCCCCAGGTAAAGAGCAAAAATACATATATGATCATAGCCAGAATCACATTCACGATCACTCCTCCCAACATGATAATGAGCCTTTGCCAGGCCGGTTTTGACCTGAATTCATAAGCCTTGGGAGGCTGTTTCATGGCTTCTTTATCCATCGATTCGTCGATCATGCCACTGATCTTAACATAACCCCCGAGGGGCAGCCATCCAAGGCCATATTCTGTACCCTTGAAGTTGAATTTAAATATGGAAAACCAGGGATTGAAGAAAAGATAGAATTTTTCCACCCTGGTGCGAAATAGTTTTGCTGCCAGAAAATGCCCCAGTTCGTGAAATATCACGAGTATAGAGAGACTAAGCAGTAGTTGAAGTAACTTAATGAGTACGTCCATGTTTTTTCCTGATAATATTTTCGGCCATCAACCTGGCTTCCCGGTCGGTATTCATGAGGTCATCAAAATCCGGATCATCGATCCTTTCAATGGCATGCATGCATTTTTCAATGATGCCGGGCATTTGCATGAATCCGATCTTCCTGTTGAGGAAAGCCTGCACTGCAATCTCATTGGCCGCGTTCATGGCACATGGGATATTCCCACCTGCCTGCAGGGCTTCAAAAGCGAGTGCAAGATTACGAAAATTTTTTAAATCCGGAGCTTCAAAAGTGAGATGAGAATGTTCTGTAATGCTGAATCTTCCGTGTTTGGAAGGTAAACGGTCGGGATAACTGAGCGCATAGAGTATGGGGAGCCGCATATCTGGCCTGCCCATCTGGGCTTTAACGGAGCCATCGACAAATTGTACCATCGAATGCACTACCGACTGGGGGTGGATGACCACATCGATCTGTTCCGGTTTCAATCCGAAAAGCCACCTGGCTTCGATCATTTCCAATCCTTTGTTCATTAAGGTTGCGGAATCGATGCTGATCTTTGACCCCATATCCCAGTTCGGATGTTTCAGTGCATCTTCCGGACCCATGTCTTCGAGCGCTTTTTTATCCATCCCCCTGAAAGGCCCCCCTGAAGCGGTGAGGTAGACTTTCTCCACCCTGTCAGCAGATTCTCCCAGAAGGCATTGGAAAATAGCAGAATGCTCGGAGTCGACGGGTATGATCGGGGCCTGTTTACCGGCCAGCAGGCGTGTGATGAGTGCTCCCCCCACCACGATGGATTCCTTGTTGGCCAGGGCGATCGCTTTTCCCGCCTTTATAGCTTCGATGGTTGGTTCAAAACCGGCAAAGCCCACAATGGCATTCAATACCATATCGATCTCGCCGGATCTTACAACCTGTGCAACGGCATCGCTGCCGGCAAATACTTTTATTTCGAGGTCAGACAGTGCACCGGAAACCTTTTCATAATGATCTTCATTGGCAATGATCACGGTATTGGGAATGAACTCACGGGCCTGCCTGACCAGTTCCTCACTGTTGTTGGCGGCGGTAAGGATCTCAACTACGAAATCCTCCGGATGCTCCCGTGCGATATCAAGGGCCTGGATACCGATCGAGCCTGTTGAACCTAATATGGCGATACGCTTTTTTGTCATGGTATGCTTAAAAGGACATATACTGTTCAGGGTTCACCGGGGTTCCGTTGTGCCAAAGTTCAAAATGAAGGTGCGGGCCGGATGAAAGTTCCCCCGATCCCCCGCTGACCGCAATGGCTTCACCTGCTTTTACATAGCTTCCCAGGCTTTTCAGCAGCTGGGAATTGTGTTTATAAATGGAAATGAAGTTTCCGCTGTGCTGCAGGGCAATGGTATGGCCCGTTTCAGCGGTCCAGTCAGAAAAAACAACAGTGCCATCGAGCACTGCCATGACCATGGCCTCATTGCTTGCGGCTATATCGATGCCGAAATGTTTTTCCGCCAGGTTAAAACCATTGATAACAATCCCTTCAACAGGTTTGAAAAACATGATGTCGCTTATGCTAAGCTCACCGTCGTAAAGATCTTCTGTTTCATAGAAAAAAAGATTGTATTGCGTGCGTGCTTCATATTCTGATCGTAAAATTGAATCTTCCGGCGATGATTCAATGGTGATACTATCGTAATTCATGCTGGCATCCTGTTCCGGCATCACTGAATCAACAATTGGTTTGCCCTCAATGATATTCCTGATATTTTGCAGATAAATGTCTTTGGTTTTAAGTGCGATCTCAAGCGAATCGGCCCTGCGTTCCAATCTATATATTTTTCCCGGGATGCGGACGTCCATGTAGCCGGGAATGTATTCGCGTATTGGTGTGAACGCAATGATGAAAATGGTAAGCGTGATCAGGATAATGGAAATGCTTACGGTCAAAAGAAAAACGTTCAGGCGGGAAAGCCGGAAGGAAAGGCGTTCTTCGAAGGTCTCGTTGTTCATGATAACCAGGCGGTACTTGTCGCGGAGCTTGGAATACCATTTTCGGCTACTTTTCTTTTTCACGGCCATCTTCGAACTTCGTTGCGTTATGCAAATATCGTATATTTGCAGCTATCTATAATAAATATTAGAAAATTTAGTTAATCAGTCATAACCCGTAGATCTTGGACAAGGTTAAGGCATATCATTTCTTCCGACAGGCAGCTGTATGGAGCCTGCTGATCATTCTGTTAGGTTGTTCCACCAAAAAGAACACCTTCACCCGTCGCTGGTACCACAACCTGACCTCCCATTACAACGTGTACTGGAATGGCAAAGAAGCCATGATAGAGGCTGAGAAGGAACTTGAAGCTACCATCAAGGACAATTACAATATGACCCTGCCGATGTTCAATTACGGAACCGAAAAGGAATCGAAGGGGGTTACACCCCTGCTCGACAGGGCAATAGAAAAAGGATCAAAAACCATCCTGAAACATTCCATGCGATTTGGAGGAAAAGAATACGTGAGGTGGATCGATGATGCATACATGCTGATTGGCAAAGCATATTTTTACAAGCAGGATTATTTCAGTGCAAGGCGCTCGTTCAGTTTTGTCATGCGTGAGTATGAAAAAAATGAGATAAAGTACGATGCCATGTTATGGCTTGCCCGCACCTATATCGAACTTGAGCAGTTTGAGAAATCGGAACCTATGCTCAACCTGATCAATATTGACATGGCCTCTGGTGAGGCAAGGGTTTCCAATGAAGTGTATAAATATTTCCCCCTGGTGTATGCCGACCATTACATCAAGCAGGAAAGATATACTGATGCGATTGATTTTCTTTACGACGGCATAGCAACTGTTGGCAAGAAAGATGCCAAGACCCGGGCAAAATTCATTCTTGCGCAGATATTCCAGGAAGAGGGAGATCTGGACCAGGCTTCGCAGCTCTATGGAGAGGTGATCCGGAGAAACCCGACCTATGACATGGCATTCCAGGCCAAGATCAATATGGCCCGCTCTTATGAAGCCGACAATGGCGACAGCAGGACCATCATCAAGTACCTCGACAGGATGTTACGCGATGACAAGAACCAGGATTACAAGGATCAGATCTATTATGCACTGGCCGAAGTTGCATTCAAGGATGGACAGGACAGCCTTGGTGTGGAATACCTGAGGCTTTCTGTTGCAAGGAGCGTCAACAATGACTATCAGAAATCGACATCTGCACTGGAACTTGCCGATCATTACTTTGCCATTCCGGAATACGAATTATCACAGGCCTACTATGATACCGCAGTGAATATTTTACCGGAGGACTATCCAAACTTTGAAGAGATCAAACTTAAAGCAACCGAGCTTTCTGAACTGGTATCAAATCTTCAGGTCATCCAGCTGGAAGACAGTCTGCAAATGCTGGTTGCCTTGCCGGAACAAGAACGTTTAGCGGTCATCGATGAGATCATACAGGACCTTATTGAAGAAGAACGCAGGAAACTTGAAGAAGAGGAGCAGAAACAAAATCTTGCAGCCTTTGACCAGGGTTCTTCTGGCTTTACCGGTATGCCTATTGGCGGAGCCAAATGGTATTTTTATAATAACCAGGCCTTGAGCAACGGGTACACCGAGTTTATCCGTAAGTGGGGCAATCGTAAGCTGGAAGATCTATGGCGGCTTAAAAATAAGCAGGTCATAAATTTTGCTCCCGATGAGGAACTTGAAGAAACCATCGACAGTCTTGCCATGGCCGGGGATACACTGGGAGCCCTGGCATTGGACCCGCATAACAGGGAGTATTATCTGAAAGATCTTCCTTTTTCTGAGAAAGCCCTGGCTGAATCAAATATGGCAATATCCCAGGCATTTTACAACCTGGGACTGATATACGGCGAAGGGTTGAACGATCCGCTCAAGGCGATAGAAGCCTTTGAGGAGCTCATTGAGCGCTACCCTGACGATCCTAATAAACTGAGGGTTTACTACCAGCTTTACAGGCTAAACATTGACCGTAACAACCCCGAGCGATCGGATTACTATAAAAACCTGATCATCGGTGAATACCCCGAAAGTGACTATGCCAGGATCATACTGGATCCGGATTATTTCAAAAGCCTTGCTGACCAGGTCTCGGAACTGTCCGTATTATATGAAAACACTTATATCGCCTATAAAAGAGGCCAATATTTCACTGTGATCGGAAATACCGACAGGGCCTTGCGTACTTATGGCGATTCAGCCGACCTGATCCCGAAATTCCTTTACCTCAAGGCACTTAGCGTTGGGAAAGTAGATGTGGTTGATTCCATGGCAACAGTACTGAAGGTCATCATCAGCGATTACGCATCAAGCGATGTAAGCTCTATGGCAACGGAACTGCTGAATTATATAGCCAGAGACCGTCCCGATCTCGGAACGGCTGCCATGAGGGGCGAAAGTAAGGAGCCGGAAATTGTCTTTCCATTTACCTTTAATCCCTCAGAGAATCATCTCTACCTGCTGGTGGTAAAACGGGCAGCCATCAAGCTAAACGCGATGAAGGTCAGGATATCCGACCATAACAAAAAGTACTACAGCATCAGAAACCTCACTGTCAACAGCGTACTCCTCGATGATGTACGCTATATGATCACGGTCGGAAATTTCGAAAATGCCGAAGAAGCCATGGATTATTATGAACGGATCAGCGGAGACGCATACGTATTTGGCGAACTTGGTACCGGGAATTTCACTGAAACTGTGATCTCCATAAAGAACTACCCCATCTTTTACAGGGAAAAAGATGTAGACTTGTATAAAAAATTCTTTGAGAAAAATTATCTCGGGAATTAAATGTTAACAACAGAATCAGACTACTATGGCAAAAGCAACAAATGGCGATGCACAATCGGTAAACATGCTGGGTGCAGGAACAACAATAAAAGGAGATATCCAGTCAAATGGAGACTTTCGCATTGATGGTACACTCATTGGCTCAATTACCTCAAAAGGCAAGATCGTGATCGGACAGACCGGTAATGTCGATGGTGAAGTGAATTGCAAAAATGCAGATATCAGTGGCCAGGTAAAAGCGCAAATATCTGTATCAGAATTATTAACTTTGAAGGCTACGGCTAAATTTGCCGGTGAGATAACAACAAGTAAGCTGTCAATTGAACCCGGTGCCCGTTTTTCTGGTACCTGCAATATGAGTGATTCCGGCATCAGAGTGGAGAAACCTGTCCCAAATGGAACAACAGAACTCAAAGAAAAAGAAAAAAGCACTTAATGCTTATGCACGCTATTCTTCCATCGCAGTCCAGATGCTGGTGATCATCCTGGCCGGCGTCTTTGGAGGCAGGGAACTGGACAGGTGGCTGGAGTGGGGTTTTCCGGTTTTTACGCTCTTAATGACGATATTGGCTGTTCTTCTTGCAATATATACGGTTATTAAAGATCTATTGCGAAAATGAAATACAAAGACTTAATGCTTCGCTTCATTAAATCACTGATTGTGACCA
This sequence comes from Bacteroidales bacterium, assembly GCA_036351275.1. GTDB lineage: Bacteria > Bacteroidota > Bacteroidia > Bacteroidales > B18-G4 > B18-G4. The sequence continues at coordinate 4,773 of JAZBOU010000060.1, read as the reverse complement.
CCGCAATTATCGTGATCATTGCCCTCATCTTTTATTCCCTGACACCTTCTGCCTATTATACACCAGCGTTTCCATATTTGCTGGCATTCTTTATCATTGCTTCCGGCCTAGTATACCATTTCATGCTGAAAGCCATCGAAAAACGCCCGGCAAGATTTGTGAACAGCTTTATGCTGGCCACCATGCTCAAATTATTTGCTTACATGGCCCTGATGATCACTTACGCGCTCATAAAGAGGGAGGAGGCCATGGCTTTTATCGTTGCTTTTTTCATGCTGTATATAATATACACCATCGTTGAAGTAGCCTCGCTGCTGAAAGTGAACAGGGATCATGTATATCATGTTGATGAAGGCAATTAAATACTTTCCGGAACCGACGAAATTATTAGTGTATTATGACTGAAAACAATAAGTTACTGGATTACAAAAAGATTGAAAGCTTTGATCCTGAAAAGATAGAAAAGCTCACGACACATTATGCCGAGATCCTCAAACTCATAGGGGATGACCCGAACCGGGAAGGACTCAGGGATACACCCCTGCGGGTCGCTAAGGCCATACAGTACTTTACACATGGCAATGATGTTGACCCTGTTGAAATACTGAATTCAGCCAAATTCAGGGAGGATTATCGTGAAATGGTGATCGTAAAGAATATTGATGTATTTTCAATGTGCGAACACCATATGATCCCTTTCATTGGCAAGGCGCATGTTGCGTATATCCCCAATGGGTATATCACCGGGTTGAGCAAGATCGCGCGCGTTGTTGAAGCCTATAGCCGCAGGTTGCAGGTGCAGGAGCGTCTGACTACACAGATCAAGGATGCCATTCAGGATACCCTGAATCCGCTTGGTGTGGCCGTGGTTGTTGAAGCGAAGCATCTCTGCATGGTCATGCGTGGCGTTGCCAAACAGAACTCCGTCACCACCACATCTGATTTTACCGGTGCATTCAAAAGGCAGGAAACCCGGGCTGAATTCATTCACCTGCTGGGTATGGATCTGCATTAAAAGTTACAAGGTGCTGGGTGCAGGGTTCAGGGAGAAATCTGAAATAATTCAACACCCTGCCTCCAACATCCAAAATCCGGGGAAGCGCGAAGCCTGACGCCCGAATCCCTGTCATTTAATCATCAAGTTTCACTTCTAAACCTTGCAGATAAAGATAATATCCCTATTTTTGTGACCTCATTTCGGACAGCTTCCGAACAAAGTATAAGAAAAGAGTATGAAGGCATATGTATTTCCGGGCCAGGGTGCCCAATATCCGGGAATGGGAAAGGACCTTTTTGAGGCTTCTGATCTGGCAAAAGACCTCTTTGAAAAGGCAAATTCACTATTGAAATATAAGATCACCGATATCATGTTTGAGGGCACGGATGAAGACCTCAGGCAGACCAGGGTGACACAACCTGCTATTTTCCTGCATTCCGTTATTCTTTCAAGGGTTTTAGGCGATGATTTCAAGCCCGATATGGTTGCCGGACACTCCCTGGGAGAGTTCTCAGCCCTGGTGGCAAATAAGACCCTTTCTTTTGAAGATGGGCTTAAGCTGGTTTACAAGAGGGCTATGGCCATGCAGAAAGCATGTGAAATAGAACCATCCACCATGGCTGCGGTTCTCGGAATGGATGATGAAGAAGTGGAAATGATCCTCAGAAATTTAGATGATATTGTGGTGCCGGCAAACTACAACAGCCCCGGACAGCTTGTTATTTCCGGTAGCGTGCCCGGTATCGAAGCAGCCTGCAAACTACTTGAAGAAGCAGGTGCAAAGAGGGTAATCCCGCTGAAAGTTGGCGGTGCATTTCATTCACCTTTCATGGAACCTGCCGGACAGGAACTTGCAGAAGCCATCAATGCCACGAAATTCAATAAAGGCATTTGCCCGATCTACCAGAACGTGACCGGACAGTCGGTAACCGACGGGGAGATCATTAAGAAGAACCTTATTGCACAACTTACTTCACCTGTAAGATGGACACAGATTGCCAGGAACATGATCGCCGACGGTGCCACCGAGTTCATCGAGGTAGGACCCGGAACTGTTCTGCAGGGCCTGGTGAAAAAGGTAAAGCGTGATGTGATCACATCCAGCGCTGTATTGCCCCAGTAAAATTTTGATTTCTGATTTCAGGTTCTGATTTCTGATTTCAGGTCTTATCTTCCTGAATACATCTTATCGTAGTATTTCTGGTAATCACCGGAGGTGACATTATTGAGCCATTCTTCGTTGGCCAGGTACCAGTCCACGGTTTTTTCAAGGCCTTCATCGAATTGAAGTGATGGAGCCCATCCCAGTTCCTGCTGTAGCTTGGAAGAGTCGATGGCGTAACGCAGGTCGTGGCCGGCACGGTCGGTAACGTAGGTGATCAGCTTTTCAGAGGTGCCTTTCCCGCGGCCAAGTTTTATGTCCATGATCTTGCAAAGCAATTTGACCAGGTCGATATTGCGCCATTCGTTATTGCCACCGATATTGTAAGTCGCGCCCAACTTGCCTTTGTGAAAGATCAGGTCGATAGCCGATGTATGATCTTCAACATACAGCCAGTCCCTTACATTCAAGCCTTTTCCGTATACGGGAAGAGGTTTATTATTCCTGATGTTGTGTATCATCAGGGGGATAAGCTTTTCAGGAAACTGGTAACCACCATAATTATTTGAGCAATTAGAGATCACTACGGGAAGACCGAAAGTGTGAAAATAGGAGCGCACCAGGTGATCGGAGCTTGCCTTGGAAGCGGAATAGGGGCTGCGCGGATCGTAGGAGGTGGTTTCCGTGAAAAGGCCCGTGTCGCCGAGTGAGCCGTAAACCTCGTCGGTAGAGACATGGTAAAACAACTTACCCTCCGGATTCCCTTTCCATTGATGCCGGGCTGCATTCAGCAGGTTTACCGTTCCAACAATATTGGTGTAAATGAACTCAGTGGGGTTGCTTATCGACCGGTCGACATGTGATTCGGCCGCAAGATGGATGACACCATCAATATCATGTTTATTGAAAACATCCTGCATGGCGTTCTCATCATTGATATCGGCCTTAATAAAAGCGTAGTTTTCCTTGCCTTCAACATCCCGCAGGTTCTCAAGGTTCCCTGCATAGGTCAGTTTATCGAGGTTGATGATGCGGTAAGCGGGGTATTTGTTAACCATGTGTCTTACAAGGTGTGACCCGATGAATCCGGCGCCACCGGTGATAAGCAGTGTTTTCATAATTATTTATTTGTTTCTTTTTTGCAGGGCTTTTTCCCATTCCCAGGCCGAGCGTGTCATTTCATCAAGGCCACGTTCAGCTTTCCAGCCAAGTTCTTTATTGGCAAAGCTTGTATCCGCCCAGACTTTTTCTATATCCCCGGCACGCCTCGCCACGATCTTATAATTAAGCTTTTGGCCGGCAATTTTTTCAAAGGATTGAATAACTTCCAGTACCGTAAACCCGTTACCGGTGCCCAGGTTAAAGACCTCCCAGGATGTTTTTTGTTTATCATCCAGCATGCGACGAAGTGCCACAACATGCGCTTTTGCCAGGTCTACCACATGAATATAATCCCTGATGGGTGTACCGTCGCGGGTATCGTAATCGTTACCGAATACCCTGAGAAAATCCCGCTTTCCAATTGCTGTTTGGGTGATGTAAGGAAGGAGATTATCCGGAACACCAATAGGCAATTCGCCGATAAGGGCCGATGGATGCGCACCGATCGGATTGAAGTAGCGAAGAGCAATGCATTGTAAGCCGGCCGCTTCCACTTCACTGGAAAGGATATCTTCGGATATCTTTTTGGTGTTCCCGTATGGGGATTCTGCTTCCTTGCGTGGTGTGCTCTCTTTTACCGGCAATTCATCTGCCTGTCCGTAAACTGTGCATGAAGAGGAAAACACAAATTTTCTTACACCCCTCTCTTTCATGGAGTTGAGGATGTTGATCAGACTGAACATATTGTTCCTGTAATACTCAAGAGGCCGTTTAACCGAATCCCCAACAGCTTTCAGGGCAGCAAAATGGATTACTGCGGTAATATCACCATGTCTGTTGAATAAGCCTTCCGTTTCTTCCGGGATACTCAGATCGACCTTTTCAAATAAAGGCTCTGTGCCCGTAATGCCGGAAATACCATCGATCACTTCCTGCTCGGAGTTGACGAGATTATCTGCGATCACGACTTCAAATCCGGCCTGTTGCAACTCTACAACAGTATGTGAGCCAATATAGCCGGTGCCGCCTGTTACTAATACTTTCATCTCTCAAAATTCGACCCAAGATACAAAATAGTGCTGGATGTTGGGTGTTGAGTGTTGAGTGAAACTAAGAATAAAGATTGTTAAAGTTTAAAATCAAGGATTTATTTCTCCAGGAATTCAATCACGGAAGAGGTGATGTATTCAAGCTGTTCATCATCCAACTCTGTACTCATTGGCAGCGAAACAACTTTTTCCGAAAGCATCTCCGTTACCGGGAAATCACCCTCTTTATAGCGAGGATCAAGATATGCTTTCTGCATGTGCAGGGGTACAGGATAGTAGATCATAGCAGGAACGTCTTTGCTCATGAGGTGTTGCTGCAGCTCATTCCTGTCGATGCCTTCAGTTATCAGGGTATACTGGTGGAAAACATGTGTTGTCTTTTCCCATTTTACCGGAGTTTTCAGCTGAGGATAATCCTTGAATGCATTGGTGTAATAGTCTGCAGCCCGGTTTCTTTCTTTCGCGTAATCATCGAGGTACTGCAGTTTTACTTTTAACACCGCTGCCTGTATGCTGTCAAGCCT
>JAZBOU010000059.1:0-13607 GCA_036351275.1 Bacteroidales bacterium | reverse complement strand
TGTGCCTCTTCCATGACCTTTTTCAGGGAGGATATCCGGTCATCTATTTCTGCGAGGCAAGCCTCACGCAACTTGTTTTTTAGTCTTGATAATTCCATAAGTATCAGGGATTCATTATAAAATTAAACATTCCGAAGGCTTTTTCAAAATTTTGTCTGAAATTTGTCCTTTCCCGCTTGTCTGACAATGATGTGGGATTTTGCTAAACAAATAATAGCTATGACAACAGACCAGGATGCACAAAAGAGCAAGAAACAGGTGATCGAATTGCTTGCGGTGGCCAATGAGTACTGCATGTTCATCGAAAAATCTTATGATTACAGCAAAGAAGACATCCTGCAATACATTCATCGTATCGGCCCCCTGCTTTACCTCAAAGGTTCGCTTCTCCCCGAATTGCACCCGGAAAACCCCGAAGCCACCGAACGCTATGTTACCGAAGAGGTTTGGGAGAATATCTTCAATGAGCTAAGAAATGCTTTTGGCCGTGATGACGAATTCTGGTTCATCGATGAAGCAACCTTCCAGGGTGATGAGATCACAAAGGGGAGCCTGGCTGAGCTGGTTACCGATATTTACCAGGACCTGAAGGATTTTGTGTTTCTTTACAGCAAAAACTCAGCTGACGCCATCATTAATTCAATCGCAGAGTGCCGTCAGCTTTACCACCACAACTGGGGTCCGAAGCTGACCCGGGTCCAGAAACATGTGCATTCACTCGTTTACCCGCCGGAAGCAAAGGACGAGTATGAGGACCTGGGATAGTTGGCAGTTGACAGTCATCCAAAATCCAACCTCCAACATCCAAAATCCACCTAACACCTGCCACCGAAAACCTAACACCTTTTGCCTTATTTAGACAAAGTTTAGAATGCAAATAAGTTCTTGCATGTTTATATTGTATAAATTTGCTTTTCTTTATTTAATCTAAATTAAGCATCAGTGCATACGCTCCGCGACCTTAAAACAGGAGAATCAGGGATCATCACCAAGGTGAAGGGACGAGGGGCTTTCCGCAAGCGCATCACCGAAATGGGCTTCATCAAAGGCAAGGAAGTCATGGTGATCAGGCAGGCCCCCCTCGGTGATCCCGTTGACTATAAAGTTATGGGGTATGAGATCAGCCTGCGCAGAAGCGAAGCGGCACTGATTGAGGTTGTTACACCTGAATCACTGGAAGGGATCAACCTGAACGGAAAATTTGAAGGCGGCATCGAAGCCGATCCCCTTAAAAAGATCGCCAGCGAAAAAGGGCGGGTGATCGATGTGGCACTGGTGGGAAACCCGAATTCCGGCAAGACAACCATCTTTAATTGTGCATCCCGCTCCAGGCAAATGACCGGCAACTACGGAGGCGTAACAGTAGATTCCATGCTGGCACATTTTAAGCTCGATGGTTATACATTCAACATCACGGACCTGCCGGGAACCTATTCCCTGTCGCATTATAGTCCGGAAGAACTTTTTGTGCGGGAACATATTCGTGATAAACTTCCTGATATCGTGGTTAACGTGGTGGATGCCTCGAACCTGGAAAGGAACCTGTACCTGACCACACAGTTGATCGACATGGATATCAGGGTGGTGGTTGCCCTGAACATGCACGATGAAATGGTTGATACCGGAGCACGCTTCGATTACCATGAACTGGGTAAAATGCTCGGCGTGCCGTTTGTTCCAACGGTCGGGTACAAGAAAAAAGGCATAAATGAGCTGTTCAGGAAGGTCATTGATGTTTTTGAGGACAGGGATCCGGATATAAGGCACATCCACATTAATTACGGGCATGATATTGAGAGGGCTATCGGCAAGTTGCAGGCGATCATCAAGGAAGACAAAGACACTCCCTGCCCTGCGGCCCCGCGATATTTTGCACTTAAACTACTGGAAAAAGACGATTCCGTTACTGAATTTCTTTCCGAAAAGGCCAACTATGATGAGATCCGGAAGCAAGCAGAAAAAGAGATAAAGAAACTGGAAGCCTATCATCGGGATGACACCGAAACCCTTATTACCGATGCACGCTATGGTTTTATCGAAGGTGGCCTTCAGGAAACCTTTCGTCCCGGGAAAAAGGAAAAAGGCAGGCGATCGCGTTTTGTCGACCGTTACATCACCAGCCGATACCTGAGTTACCCGATCTTCTTCCTGCTCATGTGGATCATGTTTGAAGCCACATTCCTCATCGGTTCCTATCCCATGGAATGGATCGCTCAGCTGGTTGATTTTACCGGCCATGAGGTGAAGGCCATGCTGCCCGACAGTATGTTCAGGGACCTGTTGGTAAATGGCATCATAGGAGGTGTCGGAGGAGTTATTGTCTTCCTTCCTAACATACTGATACTCTTTCTGTTCATCTCATTGATGGAGGATACCGGTTATATGGCCAGGGTGGCTTTTATTGTCGACCGTATCATGCACAGGGTTGGCCTTCACGGGCGCTCTTTCATACCTCTTCTAATGGGGTTTGGATGCAATGTGCCTGCCATCATGGCTACACGTACCATCGAGAGCCGGAGCGACAGGATGGTCACCATGATGATCACACCGCTTATGTCGTGCAGTGCACGCTACCCTGTTTATGTGCTGATCATCAGCGCCTTTTTTACGAGCTACCAGGGAACCATCCTTTTTGGTATCTATATCATTGGCATCGTGCTGGCAGCCATCATTGCCATCATCCTGAAAAAGACCCTGTTCAGGGCGCAGGAGATGCCCTTCGTGATGGAACTTCCCCCCTACAGGATCCCGACCGTCAGGAACACGCTTTCCCACACCTGGCATAAAGGTGCGCAGTACCTGAGAAAAATGGGTGGCATCATACTGGTCGCATCCCTCATCATATGGGCTTTAGGTTATTTTCCCCGTGCAGAAGAAGGATCAGAACAAAAACAACTGGAGCAAAGCTTCATAGGCCATATCGGCAAATTTGTTGAACCTGTAATGCAACCCCTGGGATTCGACTGGAAGATATCGGTAAGCCTTATCGCCGGCGGAGCCGCAAAAGAAGTAGTGGTCAGTACCATGGGTGTGCTATATGCTTCCGGTGAAGGGGATGAAAATACCACGCTTATTCACAGGATACAGCAGCAAGCCTATGATTCGGGGCCCAGGAAAGGCGAAAAAGTATTCACGCCACTGGTGGCCCTGTCACTGATGATCTTCGTATTGATCTATTTCCCCTGTGTAGCGGTCATCGCAGCCATTAAAAAGGAATCAGGCAAATGGAAATGGGCCCTTTTTGTGGCTGTATACACTACCCTGCTCGCCTGGACAGCCTCTTTTGTTGTATTCCAGCTGGGAAGCCTGCTGGTTTAATGACATTGCTCATTGTCCATTCGACATTCTAAATGTTGCATATTATTTTAGTTTCCAAGTATTTTATGGATTTTATAAACTCAATGAATTCGATTTGATTATTTTTATACGGGAAACACTATGATATGAAACCAAAGGAACTCGTCAAACAATGGGTAGATCTCTTCAATGCAGGAGATTATGAGAATCTTGCTGAGCTGTATACAGATGATGCTGTAAACCACCAGGTTGCAAATGATCCTGTTGAGGGGAAAACAAAGATCAGGGAAATGTTCAGGAATGAATTTGAAAATGCAGAAATGACCTGCATAGTGGAGAACATTTTTGTGGACGGGAAGTGGGCCATACTTGAATGGAAAGATCCCCTTGGCTTAAGAGGCTGCGGATTTTTCCACGTAGTGGAAGGCAAGATCGCTTTCCAGCGGGGTTACTGGGATAAGCTCTCTTTTTTAAGGCAACACAATTTATCCATACCAAAAGAATAGATGTTAAATTTCTGACTTACGTTATCATTATGAAAAAATTCAGCAATATTTTTCCCTCCCGCGATAGGATTGATGAAAAGTTCATGCTCAATATTCCTTTCGATCAGAAGGAGTTCCTTATCGATGGCAAGATCCACGAATGGAACGGGCCTTTTGAAAAAGTATATTCCCCAATATACCTGGAACAGGATGGCCATCTCGAGAACTGCATAGGCAGCTATCCCCTGATGGATCGCAAAACATCACTCGATGCCCTGGATGCTGCACAGCAGGCTTGGAACAACGGACAGGGGAAATGGCCAAGGATGACCGTTGAGCAGCGGATCAGCCACATGCGCAAATTCGTCCTGCTGATGAAGGAGCAGCGAACGATTGTGGTGCAACTGCTGATGTGGGAGATCGGTAAAACACTGGCGGATTCGGAAAAGGAATTCGACCGGACCGTCGATTATATCAATGATACCATAGATGCTTTGAAAGAGCTTGACAGGGACTCGTCACGCTTAAGGATTGAACAGGGGATCATTGCACAGATCAAGCGTTCACCGCTGGGTGTGGTTTTATGCATGGGGCCATTCAATTACCCGCTGAATGAGACCTTTACTACGCTCATCCCTGCGCTCATCATGGGCAATACGGTGATCTTTAAACCGCCCAAGCTGGGTGTCCTCCTGCATTCACCCCTGCTGCATGCTTTTCAGGAAGCCTTTCCGAAAGGGGTGGTGAACATCGTATACGGGGAAGGACAGAAGGTCATCGCACCACTGATGGAATCCGGAAAGGTCAATGTACTGGCGTTCATAGGTTCCTGCAAGGTGGCCGACATCCTCAAGAAACAACACCCGCAACCGCATATTCTAAAGTCTGTACTCGGACTTGAAGCTAAAAACCCTGCCATCATCCTGAGGGATGCAAATATGGAGCTGACCGTAAAAGAGTGCCTGACCGGATCCCTTTCGTATAACGGACAACGATGCACGGCCCTGAAGATCATATTTGTACATGAAAGTGTGCATGATGAATTTCTTGAGCGCTTCATCGCTGCTGTTGAAAACCTTAAGATGGGCATGCCCTGGGAGGAAGGTGTAAACATCACGCCCCTTCCGGAAGAAGGAAAACCAGAATACCTTGCCAGCCTCGTGGAGGATGCAGTGGCACATGGTGCAAAGGTCTGCAACACATCCGGCGGAATAAGCAGGCGTTCTGCCTACTTCCCGCTTATTTTATCCGGGGTGAAGAGTAACATGCGTGTGTATCACGAAGAACAATTCGGCCCGGTCATCCCGGTCGTTACCTACAAGGATATCACCGAACCGCTTGAATATGTCGTTCAGTCGAACTATGGCCAGCAGGCAAGTATTTTCGGGGAGAACCATGAAGAGATCTCGGAACTGGTTGATACACTGGTAAACCAGGTCTGCCGCGTGAACATCAACTCACAATGCCAGCGCGGACCGGATGTTTTCCCATTCACCGGGAGAAAAGATTCAGCTGAAGGAACGCTATCTGTCAGCGACGCCCTGCGGGTGTTCTCCATTCGCTCGCTGGTGGCACTTAAGGAAAATGAGCTGAATAAGAAGATCCTGACCGATATACTAAAAAGCAACAGTTCGAATTTCCTGTCGACGGATTTTATTCTTTAGGCGTTAGGTTAGGCATTGGGCCTGGGGCCTGGGGAAACCAGAAATCAAAATTTGACATCAGAAATTATAATTCCAGGTATTCTTGAATTCTTTGGATTCTAAGAATTCAGAAACTACTTATCGTAGATCCTGTTCAACCCCTCAATCGCTTTCTGGTAATTGGTCTGTATTTCCAGGACCTCACTATAAATGTCGCGTGCAGCACTATACTCGCCCATGAGTTCCAGGCAATAACCCTTGTTGTATAATGCCTCGTAATAGTTGGGGTTTATCCGCAGTACTTCATCGAAAAACTGCATTGCCTGTTCAAAATCGTTGAAATACACCAGGTTGATGTATCCCAAATTGTATTTTGCATAAATGTTATCAGGCTCGATCAGTAAAAGTTTGTTATACGTTTCAATAGCATTGTCGGTATCACCTGCCTCCTGGTAGAACATGCCAAGGGAATAGAGTGCTTCCGTACTCTCCGGGTTGATATTCAGCGCATTGTTGAAATAATCAATCGCGAGCTGATTGCCTTTCGTGCTGTAAATGAACCCGAGCTGCAGGTAGGCTTCGTAATAATTCTGGTTGAGGGAAATGGCTTCCAGGTAGCTTTTGATGGCGTTGAGGGTGTCACCGGCCTCAGCGTAGGTATAGCCTTTCATCAGATGCGGCAGTGGATTTGTCTTCTCAAGGGCGATCGCTTTATCGGCGGCCTCTATCGCTTCCCTGTATTTCTTCAGGATAAGGTGGATCTCGGCCAGCTTCAGCATGCCTTCCGTATTCTCGGGATCGATCTCCAGTGCCCTGTTCAGGGTTTCCGCGCAATTGTCGAGCAAACCCATGCTCAGGTAAATGTCGGCAAGGGTAAGCAGGTAATCTGCATTGTCGGAGTCGAGCTGGATGGCCACCAGCATATCGCGCATGGCCTGGTTGGGTTTGCCCAGCTCCAGGTAGCCAAGTGCCCTCGATTGGAACAGGTCCGCATTGGCGGAATCACTTTGAATCCTGAGCGTAAGTGCTTCAATGTCGGCAATGAGCGAATCAGCAACGCTCATGGGTTCACTATCCTTCTTTGAGTCCTGCTGCCGGTTACAGGCAGTCGCTGCAAAAAGCAGGAGCAGGATCAGTAACTTTAAACTGTCTTTTAGCATATTATTCTGGGATTTCATTCAGGCCTTCCCTGATCTTTGATTCCAGTTCTTCGGCAAGTTCGGGATTGTCCAGTAAAAGGTTCTTAACCGCATCACGTCCCTGTCCGAGCTTGGTGTCGCCATAGCTGAACCAGGAGCCGCTTTTCTTGAGTATGTTCATATCAACCCCAAGATCAATGATCTCCCCGTATTTTGAGATGCCTTCGCCATACACGATATCGAACTCGGCTTTACGGAAGGGCGGCGCTACCTTGTTCTTGACGATCTTAACCCGCACCCTGTTACCGGTGATGTTCTCCCCTTCCTTGATCTGCTGCATCCTGCGGATGTCGATCCTTACCGATGCATAGAACTTCAGGGCATTCCCTCCTGTAGTGGTTTCCGGGTTGCCGAACATTACCCCGATCTTTTCGCGTAGCTGGTTGATAAAGATACAGCATGTGCCGGTCTTGCTGATGGTGGATGTCAGTTTACGCAGGGCCTGCGACATTAGCCTGGCCTGCAGCCCCATTTTCGAATCACCCATCTCTCCTTCGATCTCGCTGCGCGGTGTGAGCGCTGCCACGGAGTCGATCACGATGATATCAATGGCACCGGACCGGATGAGATTCTCGACGATCTCCAGCGCCTGTTCGCCATTGTCGGGCTGGGAAACCAGCAGGTTTTCGATGTCGAGGCCCAATTTCTGCGCGTACAGCCTGTCGAAGGCGTGCTCAGCATCGATAAAAGCGGCGATGCCTCCCGCCTTTTGCGCCTCTGCAATGGCATGAAGGGCCAGGGTGGTCTTTCCCGATGACTCGGGCCCGTAGATCTCGATCACCCTTCCCTTCGGCAAACCTCCGACGCCCAGGGCGTGATCAAGACTTATGGATCCTGTTGAAATGGCTTCAACATTCACAACGGCCTCATCTCCCAGTTTCATGATGGTGCCCTTGCCAAAGTTCTTTTCAATATTCCCCAGTGTAAGCTCCAGGGCCTTCATCTTCTGCTGGCGTTCTTTATCCATATTTTCTTTACTCATATCGTATTTTTTCAAATGTTATTTATTGATCCGATCGTTGCTCGTTGCTGGATGCTCGTTGCTCGTTACTCGTTAAACGACTCCAGTATCTGCTCCGCATGCTCTTTCGTTTTCACCTTGCCAAAAATCTTTTCGATCTTTCCCTCTTCGTCGATCACGAATGTCGTGCGGTGGATGCCGTCGTATTCCTTCCCCATGAATTTTTTCGGGCCCCACACCCCGTATTGCCTGATGATCTCCTTTTGCGTGTCGGGAATAAGCCGGAAGGGCAAGCCGAATTTATCGGTGAATTTCACATGTGAAGACTGGCTGTCGGCACTTACCCCGATCACATCAAAACCCTTGCCATCAAGCACTTCGTGATTGTCGCGCAGGTTGCATGCCTCGGCATTGCACCCGGGCGTGTTATCCTTCGGATAAAAATACAATATCACCTTCCTGCCTTTGTAATCCGCCAGGCTGATGGCTTTTCCGTATTGATCGATGGCGGTGAAGCCGGGGGCCGGGTCACCTTCTTTTAGATGCAGCATGTTTCAATTATTTTTTAGGAAGTAAGGCAAAGATACTCATTTTGCCTGCTTCCGCTTTCTATCTATTAATACATTTATTAACAAAATGTCACACCCTCAAAGCAGATTTTTTTTTGAAATAATTGCAGATAGCCGTCAAACCGCATTCCCCGCATTTGGGTTTCCGTGCCTGGCAGATGTAGCGTCCGTGCAGGATCAGCCAGTGGTGGGCGATGTTGATGTTCTCCTCGGGGATATGTTTCACAAGCTGGCGTTCAGCCGCGAGGGGTGTCTTAGCATTGGTAGTAAGCCCCAGCCTGGCCGATACCCTGAATACATGCGTATCGACGGCCATGGCAGGCTTCTTGTACACCACCGAGGCCACCACGTTGGCCGTTTTCCGGCCTACGCCGGGCATTTTTTGCAGTTTGTCGACATCCGAGGGGACCACCCCGTCAAACTCTTCCATCAACACCCTGGCCATGCCAATGAGGTTCTTCGCTTTGTTGTTGGGATAAGAACAGCTTTTTACGAGTTCAAACACATGCTCCTGTTCGGCCTTCGCTAATATACCCGGCTCCGGGAAGCTCTTGAAAAACTCAGGTGTGATCATATTCACCCTTTTATCGGTGCACTGGGCCGATAGGATAACAGCCACAAGCAGTTCGTAAGGAGTGCCGTAATCCAGTTCCGTTTCCGCCTCCGGCATGTGGGTCTTGAAATACTCGATGAGGAAGGCGAATTTTTCTTTTTTGGTCATGGGGCAAAGATAGTAAAAGGTGCTGGGTGGTAGGTGCTGGGTGCTGGCCTTGCTCTACGAAGCTTTAGCGAAGTTGAGTTACTCGTTACTCGCTGCTCGTTACTCGTTACTGGTTACTCGTAAATTATTTGATCTATCTAGCACATAAAACATATCACATACAAAATAGCACATGAACTGTCTGCTGCTTACAACTTAACCATATTTTTTTACTATATTTAAGTTATAAACCAAAGACTTTTTGTCATGAGAGTTGCTTTGCTTACCCTGGGGATATGCCTGTTGTCTGTTTTCCTGTATGCTACAAATTACTATGTAAGCTATGATCTCGGGAATGACCAGAACGATGGTCTCAGCCCTGCTACACCATTTAAGCTGATCCAGACAGCCGCTGATTTAACCTTGCCTGGTGATACGGTATTTGTAATGAATGGCACCTACACGAACTATTTTTATACTGTGTTCGCCATACACCGCTCAGGAACAGCAGAAGACTGGATCGTATATATGAATTATCCCGGACACAATCCGTTGATACAGGTGAGTGATTGGTGCGGCATAAAAATCATCTATGGAGCCAGCTATATCGAGGTGAATGGATTTACAATACAGGGAAATGCTTCCAACATTGACCTGGATGATGCATTGAACCAGCCGGGCGGATGCAATGATCCCAACGGCGAACCCCTGGGATTCTACAATGGCAATGGAATATTTATACAAGGGCATAATGAGGACAGCACAGAGTATCCACATCACATTAGGATAGTTAATAACACCATATATGAGTGCTGCGGAAGCGGAATCGGAAGTATGCACGCCGATTATCTTACGATTGAAAACAACCTGCTATACAATAACTCCTGGTATTCGATATGGGGTAACAGTGCCATCTCGCTCTATCAGAACTGGAATCTTGACAGCAACACTAATGATTACAGAATGATCATCAGGAATAATGTGGTGCGCGGAACACGAAACCTTGTACCAACGCAGGTACTTTGCTTTATCACAGACGGGAATGGGATCATTATCGATGACAGCAAGCATACACAACATGCTTCACCACTGGGAGCATACCTGGGTAAAACATTAATAGCAAATAATGTAGTGTATGATAATGGAGGGCCCGGCATACATGTTTACCTGAGTGAACACGTTGATGTTGTGAACAATACGGCCTATCACAATCAGCAAAGCGAGGAACTGTGGCAGGGCGAGATCGATGCGTGGGATTCAGACCATATTGTAATCAGGAACAACATCATGTATGCCAAAGATGATAAACCAATCAATACCAATACTAACAACACAGATATTGTACATGATCATAATTTATACTGGGGAGGCAACGGAAACAGTGTGTTCGGAGCATATACTATTATCGACGACCCTTTATTCCTGGGACCATCCCTGGGACCAGGCGCTGATTTTCAAATAACAGAACTAAGTCCGGCAGTGGATGCCGGTTCGGACCTACTGGCTCCTGATGATGACATCATCGGAACCACAAGGCCAATAGGTTCCGGGTATGACATCGGGGCCTATGAATACGATCCGGAGCTTGGAACATCTTTCCCGCAGCCACTTGCAGCATTTGAGTTCAGCACATTCCCAAACCCCGTAAAAAATAAATTGCGAATACAATGTACCGGGTTCAGATCGGAAAAAGCAAAAATTGAGATATATAATATAAACGGTGAAAAGGTTCTGGAAGAAAGTATAAGTCAAGGAAAAGAACATTTTGTATTGGATGTAAGCAGGCTGATAGCCGGAATGTACCTCTGCAAAATGACTGCAGGGAAGCAGATCTCTACGAAAAAAATAATTAAGAATTAAACACCTCATTGTAACAGGAATAAGTCTTCAAGAATTCTGCAGTTTCGGTTAGGGGGGGCCGCAGGGGCCCGAAAAAAGGCGGGGATTCATCGCAACGACCAATAGAAACAATTAGCACAAGATTCAATCTAAGCTGGCTTTTTACAAGTCTTCAAATGAAATAGCTGCATTTGACCTCAACTGCAAACAGGAATTTATTTTATATTTACACCACCTATGTCTTATATTGAAAAAGACCCCCAAAACCGGCAGTGGAAAACCCCCAAGGATAAGATCGAACAGCTTGCAGACCTGATGAATGAACAATCGGTTCATCCCCTGCAGACCAGTGATGAACTATTCTACATCTTTGATGCAGCCCTGAGTACAGAAGAGATAGATTTCCTAATCAGTATGGGAGGTGGTACTCAATCCCGCCAGGAACTCAGTGAAAAGATCGGCCTGGAAGAAAAGGAGTTTGATCGCATCCTCCAATCTTTGCTTTACAAAGGACCGGTAGCCGTTATCCGCGATGATGATGACAAAAAAAGCTACCACATCATGACCATTTACCCGGGTTGGTTCGAATTTTATATGATGCGCGGTGTTGATGATGCCGAACACCGCGAATTCGCACGGCGCATAGAGAAGATGTACACCGCTGCCTATGAATTCGGCAATGAAGAGGTCATCAATGAACTGGTGAAAGATGTGGGTCCTCACCTCTCCGTGGCACCTACATCAAGCCCGGAAAGCATTACCCTCGACCATACCCTGACACCGGAAAACCACGTCTATGCAGCTGGGAGTATTACCGAGCTTTTTGCCGGTCTGGATGATGATGAGTTCATCAGTGTTGGGCACTGCCTTTGCCGCTTCGAAAAAGAGCTGATCAACGACCCTTGCAGGGTTGATATGCCCATGGAGACCTGTATGTCGATCGGACCGGCAGCAGAGCACCTTATCGAACAGGGGATCTCACGCAAGATCACAAAGGATGAGGCCATAAACATGGTGAAAAAGTTCCAGGATATGGGCTGTGTTCATCAGACAGGCAGGACCATTCCCCTGAAGAATTTCAAATCGAAGTATCCGGTGGATGTGATCTGCAACTGCTGCTGGGATTGCTGCGGAGTGATCGGCAACTATAACCGGGGGTACCTGCCCCTGACTGTCACTGCCAACTTCCGGGCTGAGATAATCACTGAAAACTGCACGGCCTGTGGCATCTGCGTGGATAAATGCCCGGTGGGTGTCATTTCTATGGAAGATGTTGCTGTTATCAAGGATGAGCTCTGCATTGGCTGCGGACAGTGCCGGCATCATTGCGAGTACGACGCTGTGCGCTTAAAAGAAGACCGCAGGGTAGTATTCCTTCCCATGCTGGGGCGTGAACATGCCCGCATTGAACCTCCTGCAGAACTACTGGCAAAAATGCAGGATGATCAGGAATTAGATGAAAAAACAGAGGTACCCGATCGCGAAGGTGCATTGGAAGTAATGGAAGAGACCCGTCAGAAATTCCTGCGCCCCGAGTTGCAAAAAGTCTTCCGAAAATGGAACAAGACCATGTTATATGATTTCACCGATCTGGGAGAATCCTGGTATTACGAGATCGTAAACGGCATCCCGGGACCACTGCATAAAGGCAGCATAGAAAAACCGGATATCCACTATATCCTGAGCACAAATGTATTTATTGGCCTCAGCAGGGGCACTATTGATGGCTTCAAGGCCTTTCGAAAAAAAATGGTGAAGGTGAAAGCACCTGTGCTTGATCTGATCAAACTCCAAAAGCTAGTCGGTTAAAACTAAAATCCATACCATGAAAAAGCTCCTTCCTGCGCTTGCATTGCTTTTGCTCATTACATCTTGCCAGAACGCTGATAATGATCAGGTTGTATGCCATGTCCAAAAAGATTTCACGCAATATGTAAATCCTTTCATCGGCACCAGCAAAATGGGACATGTATTTCCCGGGGCAGCAGCACCTTTCGGTATGGTTCAGCTCAGTCCGCAGACCAATTTTGTGGAAATGTTCGATGAAGAGGGCAGGTACTACGCAAAAACATATGAATACTGCGCGGGCTACCAGTACACTGATTCCATCATCATTGGATTCGCGCATACAAACTTCAGCGGAACCGGGCATTCCGACCTCGGGGATATACTTGTTATGCCGATTACATGGGAATTGTGGGACAGTGAAAAAGTGAAAAATTGGACCGGTCCATCATGGAGGCCTGGAAAGGACTATTATTCAAAGTTTTCGCATTACAATGAGCTTGCCGAACCTGGATATTATAGTGTATTTCTTGATGACTATGGAATTCAGGCGGAACTGACTACCAGCGAGCGCGTGGGTTTTCATCAATATACTTACAAGGAAGTAGAAGATGCCACCATCATTCTCGATATGATCTATAACGTATATCACCATGATGAGAAAAATGTGTGGACATCGATCAGGGTTGAAAATGACACCCTTGTAACAGGGTACCGGCAAACGCGCGGATGGGCAAGAGACAGAAAGGTATTCTTTGCGATTGCATTTTCAGAGCCTATAAAGGAATATGGCCATGAGCGTTTTGACCAGGTCATTTACAATGGGTTCTACAGAAGGTTCAAAGAACATATGAACTTCCCCGAAATGGCGGGTAATGACATCAGAGCCTGGTTCAATTTCGGCAGAGCTGATACAAAGATCAAAATGAAAGTGGCCCTCTCCCCTGTCAGCACCGCAGGTGCCCTTAATAACATGCTGGCGGAAATACCGCACTGGGATTTTGACAAGGTGCGTGCAGAGACACACGATAAGTGGAATGCAGAACTCGCCAGGGTAGATGCGGAATTTATCCAGGAAGAAGACTACATAACTTTCTATACAGCTTTGTACCACAGCTTCCTCACCCCT
>JAZBOU010000058.1:0-19003 GCA_036351275.1 Bacteroidales bacterium | reverse complement strand
GCTCATTTTGTATATTTGATATATGTTAATATATTTACAGTATAACTTATATTAAAATGAGATCAATTGTCATTATTTTGTTCGTTTTAATAGCTGCCACCTCTACAGCACAGAAAATCCCATCAGACCAGCGCACTGTAGGAGATGAGATAAAGATAGCATCTACAAATTATTATATCGGATTTGGAATAATGTTAGCAGGTGGTCTGGTCATAGCCGCGACCTCCCATTTGCAAGTAGATAATGCACAGTATGACACTGATCCTACAGGTATCTATATTGGTGCTGGTATTGCCACCGCAGGCTTTGTGTTCATAGCAATAGCAACGTCACACATCAAGAAGGCAGGGGTGAAGCTGAATATGTCTGAGAAACATGCACTGAAAATAGAGACCTCTCGAGATGGGGTAACACTGGCTATGACATTCTGAGGTGGAAATTCAGGCAGTAACGAGCAGGGATATGGTCAGTACATATTATCAGTTCAAAATTAGGCATATTTTATATTAAGAATTTTATATACTATTTTATTTACAATAATAATCTTTGTTAAGATGAAAATAATTTCCATTCTGCTCATAGTCCTGTTCGCCCTCAGTGCCACGGCACAGAAGATCCCAAAAGATCAACGCACTTCAGGTGATGAGTTAAAGCTAGCCTCCACAAATTATTATATCGGGTTTGGATTAGTGTTGGCTGGTGGTTGGGTCGCAGTAGCAACCGCCGATTTGCATAAAGATGAGAACAATCTTGAAAATAATCTTACAGGTATTTACATTGGTGCTGGTATTGCCACCGCAGGCTTTGTCTTTATAGCAATAGCATCGTCACACATCAAAAAGGCAGGGCTGAAACTTAGCAGGTCAGAGAAACATGCACTGAAAATAGAGACCTCTCGAGATGGCATAACTCTGGCTATGACCTTCTGAGGCAGAACAGACAGGCCGTAATCAGCAGGGGTATCGTCAGGGTTCAGGAACAAGATGGAAATTATGCAACATCAAAATTAGTGAAGACAAAATAAAAGAGCATTCCGCCGGCTGGCGGAATGCTCTTCGTTCATCTGCTATATTAATCATTTTCAGTTATTAACTTCAAGCGGTACAGGTTCTGCATCAAGCTGAGGCAGGCTGCGCAGGCTCTTTTCGATCTCCTCATCAGAAATGCTATAGTCATGCAACTGACCCTTAAAATACTGGTCATACGCAGCCATGTCGACCAGGCCATGCCCTGAGAAGTTGAACACAATTGTCTTGGCCTTGCCTTCTTCACGGGCCTTTTTAGCTTCCCGCACAACCTGCGCGATCGCATGGGTGGTCTCCGGGGCAGGGATGATGCCTTCGGATCGTGAGAATGCTACACCGGCTTCGAAACACTCGATCTGGTTTACGGCGCTGGCCTCGATCAGTTCATCTTTCAGCAACTGGCTGATAATGGGCCCGGCACCATGGTAACGCAGTCCTCCTGCGTGGATCCTGGGGGGAATGAAATCATGTCCAAGCGTATACATCGGAATAAGCGGGGTCATGCCGGCCGTATCGCCAAAGTCATAAGTGAACTTCCCCCTCGTAAGTTTGGGACAGGAATTTGGCTCAACAGCGATAATACGGCTGTTTTTGCCATCCTTGAGGTTCTTCCTCAGGAAGGGGAAGGAAATACCCGCAAAGTTGGACCCGCCGCCAAAACAACCGATCACCACATCGGGATAATCATCTGCTTTTTCAAACTGCCTGAGGGTTTCTTCACCTATGATGGTCTGATGCAATAAGACATGGTTAAGAACGCTGCCGAGGGAATATTTTGTCTGCTCATCCTTTACGGCAGCTTCTATGGCTTCTGATATGGCAATTCCGAGGCTGCCCGGTGAATCCGGGTTATCAGCAAGGATCTTTTTGCCGGCTTCGGTCAATGTGCTCGGAGAAGCGTGCACATTGGCTCCCCAGGTGTTCATCATAAACTGCCTGTAGGGCTTCTGCTGGAAACTTACCTTTACCATGAATACTTCCAGGTCGATATCAAAGAACCTGGTGGCAAATGCCAGTGCACTGCCCCATTGTCCGGCCCCTGTTTCCGTGGTCATCTTCCGCACGCCTTCTTTGTAATTATAGTAAGCCTGCGGAACAGCCGTATTCGGTTTATGGGAACCTGCCGGACTCACACTTTCGTTCTTGTAATAGATTTTTGCAGGGGTGTCGAGCAGCTTTTCAAATTCGTATGCCCGTACCAGCGGGGTAGGGCGCCAGATCTTATAGATATCCATCACCTCACCGGGGATGTCGATATATTGTTCTTGTGAAACTTCCTGTTCGATCAGGGCCATGGGAAATAGGGGTGCCAGGTCCTGGGGCCCGACGGGCTCTTTCGTTGCCGGATGCAGTGGTGGCAATGTGGGGTTAGGCATGTCGGCCTGGATGTTATACCATTGCTGCGGCATTTCCTCCTCCGAAAGAAGTACTTTTTTGATCTTGGTCATTGATTAAGATTTAAATGGTTAAACAAAAAAGGCGTGCCGTAAAACGGCACGCCTTCAAAATATCTATGGCTAATAACTCAACTACCGGTTCACGTCACAAACAGATGCTTGTCACGCCACCACCAGAAGTTGAATATGTTATTGCGTGTTGTCATTTCTGTAGCAAATATAGAAGGATATTTTAAAACTACATTATAATAAATTGTTAAAAAGAACGCGAAAGTCTTTTTACCTTTAAAGCCACAATGAATGCCTTCTCTCCCATAAAACTCCGTAACCTTGAATTAAAGAACCGCTTCATCAAGACGGCAACATATGAAGGCATGAGCAGGGATGGTTTGCCGGATGAAAGGCTTTATAAACTTCATGCTTCCATGGCGGCGAATGAGGTGGCCCTTACTATTGTTGCTTATGGTGCCGTTAATGAAGACGGACTCACCCATGAAGACCAGATGGTGATCGATGAAACAGCCATACCATACCTTGAGCGGCTTGCCGGGGAAGTACATGCGAATGGTGGGAAAATTGCTATACAGCTCACCCATTGCGGCTATTTCACCCGCAGCACGCGATATAAAAGCAAAAAACCCCTGGGGCCTTCACGCACCCTGAACAAGTACGGTATTATGAAATGCCGGCCGTATTCGAAAGCGATGACACAGACCGATATCGACAGGACCATTGCTGACTTCTCGCGTGCTGCGAAAGTATCGAAGCAATGCGGCTTCGATGCCGTGGAGGTACACATGGGGCATGGGTACCTGCTGAGCCAGTTCCTATCACCCGCCATCAACAAGCGAAAGGATAGATATGGCGGAAGCCTGGAAAACAGGATAAGGCTGCCCCTCGAGATCGTAAATGCCATCCGCACAGCAGTGGGGGATGATTTTCCCATCCTGGTCAAGATCAACCTCGACGACGACTTCAAGAATGGCTTCACCCTGCCCGAATGCATCAAGGTGGTCCAAATGCTCGATACCCATGGAGTTGATGCCGTCATGCTAAGCGGAGGTTTCACCAGCCTGACACCATTTTACCTTATGCGGGGCGAAATACCCCTGAAGGAAATGGTTGAATCAGAACCCAATTACCTGCAAAAGCTGGCTCTTCGTTTCTTTGGCCGCACCATCATTAAAAAATACGACTTTGAAGAGAATTTCTTCCTTGAAAAGGCCTTGAAGGTGCGGAAGAGTACAAAAATGAAACTGGTGTACGTGGGAGGTATTGTCTCTGCTAAAGGCATACAGGAAGTGATGGATGCAGGTTTTGACATGATCGCCATGGGACGGGCACTGATCGCCGAACCTGATTTTCTGAAGAAGATCAAGGAAAATACGGAACACCGATCGCCCTGCGACCAGTGTAATAAATGTGTGGGTTATATGGAACTGAAAGGGATTGAGTGTGTTCTTTAGAGGCTAGATCAGTTCACGCATAATACTGCCGGGCCGGTCAGGGTCAAAACTGACCAGGGATAATTCCTGTCCGTCCCAGGAACCATTCACTGCCAGGGTATCTCCAATAAATTCATGCCATTGTCCGGTTATACTTGAAGATTCATGGATATGCCCGTGCAGGGTAATGAGGGGCTGTTTTTCTTCGATGAATCGCTTGATGGCAATGCTCCCGACGTGAACATCCAGCGGCACATGCTCGACCTTCATCCCGTCGAGGGCTGCCCTGTCGAGTTTTGTCTGGTATGGAGGAGAATGAAATAGCATGATCAACTTTTTCGGATCTGTTCTCGCAGTGAGCCTTGCCAGATCCTGCTCCATGGTCTGGTATTCGATATCCTTCTCGGGAGGGGCGACGGAGAATTCCCCGTCAAGAGGATGTATGCAGCCGGGGTCGGTATAACGCGATACATCATATCGTTCCCAATCTTTTAACCGGAAAGGGGTAGGAGGGATGTAAGCATAGCCAATTATGATGTTCTTCCCGAAGGAAAAATGTTTCTGATGGATGTAATGCCATACCCCTTTTTGTTCTGCATCCATGAAATCACTCTCATTGATGCGGGCATCGTCGTTGCCAAGTATGAGGCATACTTGGGGATAATTCCGCCCCATTTCTTTCATGAGCCTTGAAAATGAAGGAAGGAGGAAATCGTTAAAAAAGTCATCGATGTTTTCCTTGATGGCAAAACCATGAGGAAGGAGATCACCACCCAGCAATACCAGTTCAGGTTTTTGTTCCCTTATCCGGTCTGCAAGTTTATTGTATCGGTCAGTGTGGCCGTGGAGGTCGGTGCAAAAGAAACACAGGCTCATAAATTTGCTTTATTCGGTTGTTTTTATCAGCCGTGCCCCATCGGTAACGGCATTGATCATAATAGCATAACTGTCGCCTTTCTCTATATCCTCCTCGGTAACAATATGCAGGTCGATCAGGCTTTCATTGCTTCTGAATCCTGTCTTCCGGTAATTTAACTCATCCAGGCAAAGCCCCCAGCCCTGTATCCACAGCCTGAAATCATTACTTAGCTTTGGATCTCCTTCTGAAAGTGCCAGTAAGTCGATATCGGATCCGGGTCCGGCCTGTGCGTTCTTGGTACTCCCGATCAGATAGAGTCCCTTCAGCCCGAATTTTCCGAGATCAAGATAGGAAGCAATCTTTTCAACCATCTCAAACCGCCATTTCCAATGCTCATCCGACACTGCATTCAGGATCCTGTTTGTGTCAATTTCCGCCCCGTTCCCTCTGTCTTTTGCCCGAAGGTATTCCAGGGTTGAAGCTAATTGCCGCCTGAAAATGGTTTTTCCTATGCTTGCCGATATGGTGTTCAGGAGCTTTTGTTCCTCCGAAAGAAATGCACTGCCTTTGTGCATACGAATGAGCTGTAAGTAAACAACGTCGATTCGTCCGGCAATATGCTCGTCAACAATAATATCAGCCGATTGCATATATTCCGTTTCCCTGAAATCATCTGACTTGTAAGTATTCTCTTCGTGGATTATCCGGCATTCACATACGGTCGGGTATTGCCATCCCCGAGGTATGGCGCTGACAAGATCCTGAAGAATGTATTCAAGTTTTCTGTTATCGTCATGAAGCAGGTTCTCAATATTGTACAGGCAATTCAGTTCTTTTTCACGCTCCATGAGTTTCTCCAGCCTGATGTTTCTGATCGGTTCCATGTCATTTTGCATATGATGGTTTCTTTAAAAACATAAAATTACAAAATGCTTTTCATCATTCATGGCTCCCCGGCATCACAATTATTGTATTTTTACAAATATGGAAAAAGTAAGGCATATCATTTTCGACCTCGGAGAGGTGATTATAAATGTTAACCCCGGTGCTGTAAGGGAAATGATGGCATCTAACGGCATTGGAAATGTTGATGAATTACATGAACAATTAGTTGCGAAAGGGGTATACCATCAACTTGAAACGGGTATGATCAGCCCGGACGATTTCAGGGCGGCTATAAAAGAGATCATCGACAAACCTCTTACCGATACCGAGATCGACAGGGCATGGAATGCCATGCTGCTCGATATTCCGCCGGAACGTGTAAAGTTCATGACCCGTTTGAAATCAAGGTATCAGCTTTACCTTTTAAGCAATACCAACCATATTCACTGGTTGTCCTACGACCGCTATTTCCAGGACCATTTTGACTATCCCGGCATCAATACTTTTTTCACGCATTGCTGGTATTCATACCTTATGGGAGTGCGCAAACCCGATCCCGAGATCTTCCGCATGGTAATGAAGGAGGGGGGCTTCCGGCCAGGAGAGGTTGCCTTTGTTGATGACCTGGAAGAGAATATTGAGTCCGCCGCCACCCAGGGTATGATTCCGGTGCACCTACCTCCCGGCAAGGAGATCATGGAGCTCTTTGATCAAGATCTGAATCTTATCTGATTCTTTTTCTGTTCATTTCTTTTCTTGCCCAAATTCTTAATTACTTTTTTGGACAGGCAAAAAAGTACATGAAAGAAAAAAACTATGCGTAGAAATCCTTGATCTCATCAAGGATTTCTAATACCCTTTCATGCTCTTCCGTCTCCATCAACTTTATTTTAAACGGCTTGAAGTACGGAAAGCCCTTGAAATAATTCCCGTAATGCTTCCGCATCTCGAACATGCCACGTCTCTCACCTTTATATTCGACCGAATGCAGCAGGTGCTGACGGGCTACTTCCACACGCTCCTGAACATTCGGATCATCGGGGATAGTGCCATCCTTAAAGTACTGCTTTATCTCCCTGAATATCCAGGGATAGCCTATGGCTGCACGTCCGACCATGATCCCGTCGACGCCATAGCGGTCTTTCATTTCCTCGGCGATTTCAGGCCCTGTGATATCTCCGTTCCCTATGATAGGTATGGTGATCTTTGGATTGTTCTTTACTTTGCCGATAAGGGTCCAATCGGCTATGCCGCTGTAGAGCTGTGCACGCGTCCTGCCATGTATAGTAAGTGCTGCGATGCCGGTATCCTGCAGTTGCTCTGCGACCTCGACAATATTCTTGCTTGCATCGTCCCATCCCAGGCGTGTTTTCACCGTGACCGGCAGTTTCGTAGCATTCACTACCGCCCTGGTGATCTCGATCATTTTAGGAACATCCCTGAGCATGGCTGCGCCGGCGCCTTTATTGGTAACTTTTCTTACAGGACAGCCGAAGTTGATATCGATGAGGTCGGGTTTTGCCTGCTCGGCGATCTCGGTTGCCCTGATCATGCTGTCGGTATCGTGCCCGAAGATCTGTATGCCCATCGGACGCTCTTCTTCCACAAGCTCCAGCTTGACTACGCTCTTCTGGGCATCACGTATCAAACCCTCGGATGAGATGAACTCGGTATACATCAGATCGGCACCCAGCTGTTTGCATATGAGCCGGAAAGGCAGGTCAGTGATGTCCTCCAGCGGGGCAAGTATCAGGGGATACTCCGTAAATTCTATGTTTCCGATCTTCATTTAATACACAGGCTTTTGGCTTTTGGCGATTATTAATGCCCAACACCTGGTGCCCAATGCCCAAACCGTAAAATTACTACATTTGCGCCTATTATAATCCGAAGGCATGTTTCAGCGACGAGCAATACTTGAAAACGCTTCCCCGCCACTAAAACTACTGGTGCTGGTTTTCGTGATATTGGTGAGCCTTCTTTTTACTCTGATATTCGCCATTGTCCTGGGGTTTGCCATTTTTGGCGGAGGCATGCTCGATTATGTCAGGGACGGTCTTGAACTGACTGACCCGGCATTCCTGCCTGTAATTCAATATCTTCAGATCATAAATACGATCGGGCTTTTCCTTTTGCCTGCAATCGTCTTTGCGATCATTGCCGGCAGGTCTCCCTGGCGGTACCTTTCCATGAGGGTCAGCCCACAACTGTTTACCATCATATTAGGTTCGGCCGTGATAATCGCAATTCTTCCTTTTATCAGTTGGCTTGCTGAAGTTAACGGGGCAATGGCATTACCGGAATGGCTTTCTGGGCTTGAGGATTGGATGCGGCGCAGCGAGGACCAGGCTATGGAGCTTACCGAGTTGTTCCTTTCAACAAGCACCATCGGGGGGCTGGCAATTAATCTGCTTATGATCGCTGTACTTCCAGCCCTTGGTGAGGAATTCCTTTTTCGCGGGCTGGTCCTGAGGCTTTTCAGGGAATGGACCGGCAATCCGCACATTGCAGTATTGATCTCCGCTCTTCTTTTCAGTGCGTTACACCTGCAATTCTATGGCTTTCTGCCACGATTTATCCTGGGTATAGTACTTGGCTATCTTTTTGTATGGACCAGATCCATCTGGGTCCCCGTGATCATTCATTTTGTGAATAACGGGATAGCGGTTGTCGGAGGATGGTATTATGCCAGGGGAGGGATCGAAAAGGATATCGAATCCATAGGCCAGGCTGAGCAGACCTGGGTCATTGCAGCAAGTTTCTTTGTGGTTGTGTTCTTCATGATACTGATACGCTTATTTGAGAACAAAAAAAAGGGAAGCACCATTGATGCCTCCCCCTGAATATGCTTATGAAAATCTAATAGCTCAATTTTGCAACTTTCCTCGAAGAATAGTTGATCTTGAATGCTCCAACTTTCCGGAGTTCCTGTTTAATATCGGTTATCACCCCCATACGGGTATTCTTATCTGCTTTGATAGAAGTGGTAAGGAATTTACGGTCGGCTTCGTCCCTTGCTTCCCTTTCAGAGGCAATGAATTCAGCAATGTCGGATGGTTCTCCGAACGCATCGTTCAACTGTATCCTTGATTCGGTACCGAATTGGGTTTTCAACGGAACCCCGACATAGATGTAGCTAACCAGGGATTTCTTTTCCAGTTTTTGTACTTCGGTAGCCTCGGGAGGAAGAACCTTCACGATGAGGGTTACCTCACGCATAGTGGTTGTTACCATGAAAAAGAACAAGAGCATAAAAATAATATCGGGTAGTGCAGAAGTATTGATCTTCTGTGCACCTCCTGATTTTTTCTTTTTAAATCTGGCCATATTAGTTTCCTCCTATGTTTTCAGGTTCGGCTTCGGAGATAGCTATCGGGATCGCCGTCTGGATTGCTTTTACCTGATCTTCATTGACCAGGTTTGTAAACTTCACACCAAAATACCGCTGTGAAAGCTCATCTCTTAATTCGCCGAATGCTGCAGTAAGTTCATTCTGGACCTTGATATACATTTCATAGGATGTCCCCCTGTCATTTTTAAGGGATACCACCCCCTTCGACACTTCAATCTCACCGAGATTTTCAATGAATCTCAGCTCCTTCTCCGGCAGGTCATCCAGGTTGTTGGGATTGGTCATGAATTCTTTAACGTCTTCCCTTAGTGTCCTGATGTCAGAAACGTTGCCCTCGACCATAAGCCGGTCGGAGCTGCTGACCAGGACCTTAAAGATGTTCCTGTCCTTGATATCGATCTCGGTATCGTCTTCAACGGGTGGGGGCAGCTTCCTAGTGATACCTGTATCAATGTCCATGGTAGTTGTTACCAGGAAGAAGATCAGCAGCAGGAACGCGATGTCCGCCATTGATCCGGCATTTATTTCAGGTGCTTCTCTGGATGCCATAATGTGCTTTATTTAAAGATTCTTGAAATACTGGCGTAGATGATCGAAAGCACTGCCAGGGCAGCGAGTATGTATGTAAAGATCAGGCCTGCGCCAACATATTTTGATGTACTTGCTGTCACCTCCAGCTTTTCAAGCTGCAGGTCGGTAAAGCCTACCTGCGACAGCGAATAGGCAATGATCGCTATCACTACCATCAGCCCCAATGCGAGAAAGATCTTGATCGAATTCTTCGGATTCTTGATCATGAACCAGATCGGGAAGAGGATAGTGATCACTGCCGTTAAGATCACCAGGAAGTAACCCCAGTATATCAGCAGGTCATCACTGACCACATCCACATAAAAGAGGAGTGCCAGCAAAGCCGATACAGCCAGGAGTACCGCCAGGAAAATGCGTAGTATTTTAGATGCTAAAACTGTCATGACAATGAAGTTTAATTATTTGTTTTTTGCAAGGATATCAATGAATGAAATGGTGCTGTCTTCCATTGCGTTCACAAGTCCGTCAACCTTCGAAACGATATAGTTGTAGAAGATTTGCAGGATGATCGCAACGATCAGCCCGAATACGGTTGTAAGCAGCGCCATCTTAATACCGCTTGCTACAATAGCAGGTGAGATATCACCCATAGCTTCGATGTTATCGAAAGCGGAGATCATACCAATTACCGTACCCATGAAACCAAGCATAGGGGCAATGGCGATGAAGAGAGAGATCCATGAGAGCCCGCTTTCAAGGCGACCCATCAATACACTGCCATAAGAAACGATTGATTTTTCAACTTCAGCAAGGCCGTCTTCATAACGGGTGAGACCCTGGAAGAAAATGCTGGCAACAGGACCGCGGGTGTTCTTGCAAACATCCTTGGCTGCTTCAATACCACCGGTTTCCACGGCATTTTCAACTTTATTGAGAAGCCTCTTGGTGTTTGTAGTGGAAAGGTTCAGGTAAATGATCCTTTCAATACAGATGGCGAGGCCAAAGATCAGCGCGAGCAATACAAAGCTCATGAACATGGCATCACCTTCAATGAATTTTTCTTTTAATATCTGGTGGAAGCCTTTGGCCTCAGCCGGTTCGTCTTCGAAAGTCTGTACCGGTGTGGCCGGAGTTTCAGCTACTGCAGTTGTATCAACAGCAGTAGTGTCGGCTGGTTCATCAATATCCTCGGCGCTCATATCTTGCGCCATTGCTGTAGAGAGGGTAAATACCAGCATTCCTGCGATGGTCAGAAAAGCAATTAAATTTTTCATAGCCAATAATTATTAAATTCTACGTTTGAAAATGTTAAATTTATTTAGTTTGTCAATTTATTCTCATTTTGCGGAGAGAATGGGATTCGAACCCATGATGCGCTTTCGACGCATACACGCTTTCCAGGCGTGCGCCTTAGACCGCTCGGCCACCTCTCCTGTATCTATCTAAGCACAATTCGAATCCAATAATCAGGCAGCTAAAGTAATAAAAAATTAACAGATTGTGCAAAACCAACTATATTTTATTATTAAACTTCAGGCCTCTTTTTATGGCGTTAGTTGCAAAAACCGTGCTGAAAATGAATTCCGATGTAAGAAACTATGCGTCAGGGGTTCAGGATCCCAGTTCACCGCGCAGTGAACTTTGAATTGCTTTATTTAGCCTGTTTCCTGTGTAGCCCTGGCCAAGCAGGAACATCAACTTGGTCACAGCTGCTTCCAGGGTCATATCGAAGCCACTGATAACTCCTGCTTCTGCAAGTGGAAGGCTTGCTTCGTATTTGCCATGTTCCACGGCTCCTCCTTTACACTGGGTTATGTTCAGGATGAAAAGTCCTTTTTCTATGGCATCTCTGATAATGGCGATAAAAGATTCGTCAGTGTGCGTGTTTCCGGTACCATAAGTCTCCATCACGAGCGCCTTCAGACCGGGCATGGAAAGTGTACCCTTAACGACATCATCACCTATACCGGGGAATAACTTGAGTATGGCAACAGAGGTATCAAGTTTCTTATGAACCTTAAGCTTCTTGAAGTTCGGCTTACGAATGGCAGTGCGGTTGTACTTGATATACACGCCAACCTCGGCCAGAACAGGATAATTCACCGACCGGAATGCATCGAAATTCTCGGCATTATATTTAAAGGTCCTGTTCCCCCTGTATAACTCGTTTTCAAAATAAATGCATACTTCAGGGACGAGGGGCGTTTCATCTTCATGATGGGATGCGATCTCAACGGAAGTGATAAAGTTCTCTTTCCCGTCGGTACGGTTTACGCCCAGCGGGAGCTGTGATCCGGTGATGATCACCGGCTTATTCAGGTTTTCGAGCATAAAGCTGAGGGCCGATGCGGTATACGCCATGGTGTCGGAACCATGCAGAACCACAAATCCATCGAACGACTCATAATGATCTTCAATAATAACAGCAAGTTCAACCCAGCGTGAAGGCCCCATGTTGGAGGAATCGACCGTTGGCTCAAATGAAATATAATCCAGCTCGTAATCGCAATCTTTCAGCTCCGGTATCAATTGCGACATATGTTCAAACTCCAATGGCTGAAGGGTGCCGCTCTTCTTATCCATCATCATGCCAATGGTCCCGCCGGTATATATTACAAGTATTCTGCTTTTACTATCCATGATCAGATGTTGAGGTTAAACAGTTTTGCAGCATTTTGTGTGGTGATCTTTGCCACATCCTTTACAGGGACGTTAAGGTCCTCGGCCAGTTTGTCGGCAACATGAAGCACATAGGCACTTTCGTTCCGTTTACCACGATGTGGGACAGGAGGAAGAAAGGGGGCATCTGTCTCCAGAACAAGATGATCAGCACCAATGGCTGATACCACAGCATCAAGGCCCGATTTTTTATATGTAAGCACCCCGCCAATACCAAGCATAAACCCAAGCCCAATAGCCCGCTCAGCTTCTTCAAGTGTTCCCGTAAAGCAGTGAAAAACCCCTGTGAGGCCTGCTATATCCCTGTTTTCCAGCACCCTGAAAATTTCTTTGAACGATTCACGTGCATGGATCACCAATGGAAGATTATATTCCAGGGCCAGGTCGATCTGACGGTTGAAAGCGATCACCTGCTCGCGATAAAAGCTTTTGTCCCAGTACAGATCGATCCCTGTTTCTCCTATCGCCCAGTAAGTATTGTTTTCAAGCTGTGCTTCCACGATCTTTAATTCATCCTCATAGTTTTCTTTTACAGAGGTTGGATGAAGGCCCATCATGGGGAAACAGTTTTCCGGGAAGCGTGCGCAGAGGTCATGCATCCCCTTAATGGAAGAGCTGTCTATATTAGGCAGGAACATATACCTGACTCCGCTGGCAATAGCCCGTTCAACCATGGATTCCCGGTCGTCGTTGAAAGCGTTTAAGTAGAGATGGGTATGTGTGTCGATAAGTATCACCCTGCAAATGTAGTAAAAGTGATATTCCCGGTAGCAGGTTCCCGGTAACGGGTACCGGGATTTTTTCTAAATTTGACAATACAAATAAATCACTTTGCAAAAAATCCTCATAATCCGGTTTAGTTCTATAGGCGATATTGTTCTTACAACACCGGTAATACGCTGCCTTAAAGAACAATTGCCCGATGCGGAGATCCATTATCTGACAAAGGAGAAATTCTATCCGGTAATAAAGGCCAATCCGCATATTACCCGCATACACACATTTAACGAAAAACTTGGGGAACTGATAAAGGAACTCAAGACATTCGACTTCGATTACATTGTCGACCTGCACAAGAACCTTCGCTCATCCAGGGTGAAAATGGCACTGCGGAAAGCATCCGGTTCTTACAATAAACTCAACAAAGAGAAATGGCTGCTGGTTAATTTTGGGATAAACAAACTGCCTGATATCCATATTGTCGACCGGTATTTCAAAGCTGTGGAAGGATTAGGCATCTCCAATGATCACAAAGGACTGGATTATTTTATACCCGATGGAGATAGGCTTGGACAGGAAGAACTCCCGACTGGCTTTGCCGATGGTTTTGTTGCACTGGTGATCGGGGGCATGCACTACACCAAGATGTTTCCGGAGGAGAAGATATTGGCATTATGCGAACTGATAGACATGCCTGTTATGCTGATGGGCGGTCCGGATGAACATAAACTGGCAGAGCGTATCAAGGAGAGGTGCAGGGGCGGGGTTTTTAATTCCTGTGGGCTCTACAACATAAACCAATCGGCCTCCGTGATCAGCCTGGCAACAAAAGTGGTTACCAACGATACCGGACTGATGCACATTGCCGCTGCCTTTAAGAAAGAGATATTTTCGATCTGGGGGAATACCATACCCGGATTCGGAATGGCACCTTACATGCCCGGTAACGAAAGCCGCTCTCATATCATGGAAGTGGATGGGCTGACATGCCGTCCGTGTAGCAAGATCGGATACAATAAATGCCCCAGGAAACACTTTCGTTGCATGATGGATATTGATGTAGTAAAACTTGCAGCCGCAATCAATACGTAGCATTTTCGTCCATGAGGAAAGGATTGTTGGCTTTTTCAAAACCAATGCTGGTCTCGGGCCCATGCCCGGAATAAACTACCGTATCATCCGGGAGTACGAAAAGCTTTTCAAAGATGCTTTTCTTCAATACATCAAAACTGCCTGTCGGAAAGTCTGTACGGCCTATGCTCATCTGGAACAGCACATCTCCTGCGATCACATAGCCTTCGTCCCTGTTGAGGAAGCAAACACTGCCGTCGGCATGACCGGGTGTATAAAGTACTTCGAGCCGTGAATTGCCAAAAGTGATCAGGTCCCCTTCGTGGATAAAGCCTTTGGCCTCCGGGTTTTTTTCCAGGCTGAAGCCATAGTTTGCAGCCGTATCGGTTGAATGGTCCAGGAAAACCATTCCGGCTTCGTGGAGTTCGGGCCCCAGGCCTGTGGCTTCTTCTAACGCATTGCATCCGATCACATGATCGATATGTGTATGCGTAAGCAATACATGAACCGGCTTGAGGCCTTCTTCCTTTATGAAGTCCAGAAGCTGTAACAGCTCAACACCATCCGAGCAGCCCGGATCGATGATCACGCACTCCTTGCTGTCATCATAAAGTATATATGTGTTTACCTGGAATGGATTGAAAATAAATTTCCTGATACCGCTCATAAACATAAGTTTTTTTGTGAAGCTTCAATATTATATGCTGCAGCACGTTAAAGAATCAAGTTTAACAGCAGGCAAAGTTACCATAATTTGATTTTACCCCTCCCTGCCTGAGGGTGTCAGGGAAAAATCCCTAAATTAGCACATCTGTATTAGCTACTTTTACTGGTCATTTTGACAATTGCGAACTACCACCGGACGACTGCTTTCATCATCATTGCTTTTTTGATGATCATTGCCCCATTGTTTACAAATGCACAGTTTTACAATGGGTCGCAACTGTCTTTTGGGAAGAACCGGGTACAGTACAAGGATTTTCTCTGGACGTATTACAGTTTTGAAAAATTCGACACCTATTTCTACCGCAACGGGCAGGAACTTGCGCAGTATACTGCACGCTATGCCCATGATTATATTGCAGAGATCGAGTTGAAACTTGAATCTTCACTCGACGATAAAATACAGTTCATCATTTTCAATAACCTGTCCGACCTGAAGCAGAGCAATATCGGGCTTATGCAGGATGAACAATACAATACGGGCGGGATCACGCATATTATTGGGAAGAAAGTGTTCCTGTACTTCAACGGTTCACACACCGACTTTGAAAAGCAGATCAGGGCCGGGATTGCTTCAATCATATTTAAGCAGATGATGTTCGGTCAGCGACTGGGCTCCCAGATCAAGAACAATACCCTGTATACCATGCCCACGTGGTACGAAGACGGGCTTATGGCATGGCTTTCGGAAGGCTGGAATACGGATATCGACAACCGGGTCCGCGATGGCATCCTGTCGGGAAAATATGAAAAGTTTAATTACCTTACCGGGGCCGATGCCCTTGATGCAGGTCATTCGCTTTGGAAATTCGTTGCCGATAACTTCGGGCATTCCGCAGTTCCCAATGTTGTACACATGACCAAGGTGACCCGTAGCGTAGAGAACGGATTTTTGTATGTTGTCGGTCTTTCGTTCACCAACCTGATCGAGGCCTGGAAGCGCTATTACCTTGAAAAGTACAGCCAGGATGAAAGCGGCCGCTACCTGCCCGGAAAAGTCGTGCAGAAAAAAGTTAAGGATAACCGCCGGTATCAGCGACCGGTCCTCAGCCCTGATGGCAATTCTATCGCTTATGTCACCAACAATATGGGTAAGTATAAGATCTATATCCAGAACCTGGTCAGCGGGAAGCGGAAATGTATCTGGAGGGGAGGTTACAAACTGGATGAAAAGACAGATTATTCATACCCCTTGCTCGACTGGCATCCCATGGGCGACATCTTTGCCTTCATAGTTGAACGCAAGGGTGAAGTATACCTTTACTTCTATTCATTGGAATCAAAGAAGCTGAACAAAATGATCCTGTACAACTTCGAGAAGATCATGGATATGTCATATTCACCTGACGGGAGAAAATTGTTGTTGTCGGCCGTTCAGAAAGGACAGTCGGACATATTCCTTTTCAACATTTCCTCCGGATCGCATGAACAGATCACGAATGATGTTTTCGATGACCTTTATCCCACATTCCTGCAAAATGGCAAGATGATCGTATTCAGTTCCAACAGGACTTCAGATACTTTGCCTCCGCCGATGGCAGAACCTCCGGAGGTAATCCCGCACAACTACGACCTCTTTGCATTTAATTACCTCACCAAAAGTAAGGTGCTGCGCCGTGTTACAAGCTCCCGATTTGCAAACGAACGCTCTCCCATGCCTTATGTTGATGGCTATTTTACCTATCTGAGCGATGAGAATGGCGTATATAACCGATATGTGGCCCGTTTCGACAGTGCCATCATCGCAGTGGATACCACCATACACTACCGCTACTTTACCGAGTCGGTCCCCGTAACAAATTATTCAAGGAATATCCTTTCCCATGATGTGAACCCGGGCAGCATGCAGGTCTCACAGGTGATCTACGATGACCATCTTTATAAGATCTACCTGGAAGATTTACCACCCGGGCCCCCGATAGCGGAAGACCTGGAGAATACAGCATATATGATCCGGTTGCAGGACACTTCCTTCAGGCGGAATGCTGCAAGTGATGAGCCTGTCCGGCAGGAGGAGCAGACAAAGCCCCGGCAGCGGTTTTTCAATGTTTACGACAGCGATACGCTAAACGATGGACAGGAGATCGATATCGACAATTATGTTTTCGAGCGACAGGCTTTTGTGAACCTGAGTGGTGACCAGCCGGCATGGAGAACGGAAGGCGACAGCGTAAAAAAATTCGTAGTCCCCAAAAAGCTGAATTACAGGGTTGAATACTCGATGAATGAATTTGTCACGCAGATCGATTTCAACTTCATCAACATGACCTACCAGCCCTTCGCGGGCGGGGGATCGCCCATCTTCCTGAACCCCGGATTCAATGCCCTTTTTAAGGTTGGCATGACCGACCTGCTGGAAGACTACCGGCTGGTAGGCGGGGTTCGCCTGAACATAAACCTTGTTAATAACGAATACCTATTTAGTTACAGCAACCTGAAGCGCAGGCTGGATAAAGAAATCGTGTTACACCGTGTGACTGTCGAAAATGTAACCGGGTATGATATCATCAGGAATCATTCCCATGAAGCCTATTTTGTCCTCAAGTGGCCTTTCAGCCCTGTGTTTGCAGTACGGGGTACTGCCTCCTACAGGAACGACGCCACGGTGGTTCTGGCAACCGATATTGTAAGCCTTAAAGAGAAAACCATTTATAAGAACTGGGGTGGCTTAAAGGGAGAGCTGATATACGATAACACCAGGAGCCTTGGCCTGAATTTATACGACGGAACCCGCTACAAGGTCTTTGCCGAATACTACCAGCAGATCGAACAGGGCAACCAGCAGCTGATCGTCCTCGGTGCCGACTTCAGGCATTATATCAAGATACACAGGAATTTTATCTGGGCCAACAGAATAGCGGCAAGTACTTCGCTTGGGCAAAATAAGCTCATCTATTACATGGGCGGTGTCGATAACTGGCTTGTGCCAAAGTTCAATGGTGAAACCCCGGTGGATTATTCACAGAATTATGCCTTTCAGACACTGGCTACGAACATGCGCGGATTCAAACAGAATATTCGGAACGGCAACAACTTCATTGTGCTCAATTCCGAGTTGCGAATGCCTGTCTTCAGGTACCTGTACAATCGCCCGATACGCTCTGATTTTCTGAATACATTTCAGCTGGTTGGTTTTGTCGATGCCGGAACAGCATGGACAAGCTGGAACCCCTACTCAGGGGAAAACTCATTATACACCAAATATATCTACAGCGGTTCACTGCTCATAAAAGTTGAACAGCAACGCGACCCCATGGTCGGTGGCTTTGGCTTTGGTGTACGCAGCCGTATTCTTGGCTATTTCATGCGTGCCGACCTGGCCTGGGGAGTGGAGGACGGGCGGATCTACAAGCCGATCTTCTATTTCTCACTTTCCCTTGATTTCTAATGAGTTTCTGCTTCCGGGCGCGGACCTGACTGCCGGCAGGCAGGCAGGGTTACGGGTGCCGAGTTCCAACTTCTGAATTCATCCAACATCCAAATCCAAACATCCAAAATCTGATTTTGGCACAGCATTTGGATTTAAAGGATAGGGCCCTTTTAATTTACGAACCTAATAAATCTAAAAGTGATGAAAGCAAATGTTATCAAATCCGGTGATGCAGCCATGAAAGGGATAACAGGGCCACGGTTAAAATGGCTTTTGACCCTTGCACTGGCCGCACTGTTTCTAAGTTCATGTTATAAAGAACCATGGTATGGCCATAACGGACAGCCCGGGAATGCATTTCTTTCGCTCACCTGGGTCGATGCCAAGCCCGAATATATTGATGCCGGAACAGCTGATATCCCGCCCGTATTCGAATACGGAAGATATTATAGGGCCTGGCCTGGTTATTACACCATGTATTATGAAGGAAGGTTCTGGAATGGCCAGGCACACGCCTTTTATGCCTGGGAAGTTGATTACGAAATATGGGAAACTGCAGGCGAACCCGGCGGCATGTATTATAACGGAGTCAACGGCCCCGACAACTATTTCACCATTGAAATGAGTCCATACGGTCCATGGGTCTATGGCCCGGGATATAAATCCGCTGAGCTTCCGGAAGGCTATGAGCTTGTCGAAGAAACAAAAGATTCGATAGTGATTGAAAAAGAAGACTCAAGCTTTGGAATCAGGATCACTTATAGGAACGTTGCTTCTGAATAATGAATAATGAACATGGAATAATGAACATGGAATAATGAACATGGAAGTATTATAATCACTTCCATGTTCCCTGTTCGTTATTCATTATTCTTCATTCATTCGTATCTTGCAGAAAATTCCTTCAGATGGATTACACGAATGATTCAAGAACAATTCTCTCCCT
>JAZBOU010000057.1:0-5183 GCA_036351275.1 Bacteroidales bacterium | reverse complement strand
CGGATAAACAATTTTAACGGTAACAGGATCGACATGGGATGCTATGAACTATGGATGACAGGACTGGACGAAGCAGCATCAGGGCCGGAGTTCTATTTCTATCCGAATCCTGCACGTGATTATTTTACGCTGGTGACGGAGGAACAGGCCATGGTGAAGATCATAGAACTTTCAGGAAGGACAGTATTGCAGACTCAATGCCCTGAAGGTGGAAAAGAGATTCGGATCGACCTGGGTCATCTTGTTGCAGGAACCTACCTGCTTGTACTGGAAGACATGGCCGGGGGGATTACTGCGGAAAAACTTATCATATTGCAGCATTGACAGTGATTTAGCCTCAGATTCAATAAACTTACTTACTTTTATACGGAATAAGGGGAATCATAACACAACCAACCTTTGAAAGACAGCAAATACAAGCCAGCCATATTTGCCCTGGAAGAGATCAGGATGAGCCGGCCGGTGCAGCATGATGTAAACCGGCCTAAGGCCTTCTGGAAGGTCCTCGATGAGATACATCAGGCACTGAAGCAAAACAAGATAATATTCCAGCAGGAAGATATTTATGTGGGTAAAGTCAGCTCAGACCCTTCCGCGGAAAACGTAAAGCAGCAGAGTAAATCAAAGATATTACGAGAATATACCTTCGATGACCTGTTTACCAGGATCGTCATTGTGGATGAACTTCACGAGATGGAAGGCACCATCCTGCTGGCATATAACCCTGCCGGTATCCAGCTGGCATTCGGACTTGGTTACAATGAGCGTAAAGCCGTTGCCGTGATCGGGGAGGAAGATACGTTCATGTCGACAACCGCATGCGGCGATATCAGGGTGATGCCCTATTTTGCCATGATCCACAGAGTGAAAGAATGGTTTCCCATGAGTAACCGCAATGTGCTGAAGCAGCTCGAACGCTCGAAAACAGTGATGAACAAGCCCATGAAGGTTGACAATATGCTGAAATTTGTGGATCTCTTCCTGCAATACAACATTAAGTATAATGATTGCCTCGAGAATCACCAGTTGCTCAGTGTTCCCTCTATCGAGCGATTTGTGTTTATGCTGAAGGGCCGTATCATCAGTGAATTCTCACGATCCAAAAGTTATTCATCATGGGACCTTTTTAATATTGGCAATGTTATCCTGAAACCCGATTCGGAGTTTGAACTTAAAGAGCTGATACCCATGGGCTATTTCTGGGGAAGCTATGTTTTTTCGCGCCTCGGATAAGCATTCCCGAACAAAATATCTCTTCTTTCGTATCAAGAATTCGTAAATTATATTGTAATTCAGTATAAATACTTGT
Organism: Bacteroidales bacterium; assembly: GCA_036351275.1. Classification (GTDB taxonomy): domain Bacteria; phylum Bacteroidota; class Bacteroidia; order Bacteroidales; family B18-G4; genus B18-G4. Next base: position 3,874 of record JAZBOU010000057.1, on the reverse strand, counting down.
ATGCCATTATATAGATTCACTATATTTGTACGAGCTAGCTTTATTCACAGCACTTGCCCTGTGAGGAAGCAATGTATTTCTCGATTACGCATAAACCCAGATCACTTAGATTACGATATTGAGCGGCTGATCTCAAAAAATTGTTTTGAGATCAAATAAAATTATTATGCGTTATTTCACAAAAAGCCAGATCATGAACAGGAATTTTTCTTTTTCAGGAGCATTACTGATCCTTGTAAGCCTTGTATTTGTCATAGGGGTAAAGGGGCAGCAGGCTCTGACTCCCCGGGTTGAACAAATGAATAAAAACTTTTTTGAGATACAGCAGGAGTTCAACGAACACTGGGCGCCGTATAATGTCGACAGCAAAGGATACTATATGGAGGATAGTGTGCGTAAAAAGGCGGGTGGCTGGAAACAATTCAAACGCTGGGAATGGTTCTGGGAAAACAGGATAGATCCCGTTACGGGAGCCTTTCCGAAAACCAGCGCAGCGGATATCTACGAGGAACTTGGATTAGCCCATACCGAGAGTTCACAGGGAAGCTGGACAAGTCTGGGGCCGAATAGCTCCGGTGGGGGATATGCTGGCATAGGCCGGCTGAATTGCCTGTTTGAAGAAACTATTTCAGGCGACCTTTACGTTGGTGCAGCATCCGGTGGATTGTGGAAGTCGACGAACGGCGGATCTACCTGGAGCGTGCTGACGGATGATAATGCAGTGCTCGGTGTCAGCTCCGTAATTGTCGTGCCACAGCCAGGGGATGACATCATCTATATCGGAACAGGCGACAGGGATGGCGGAAGTATGTGGTCGCTCAATGGCGGACAGTCAAATGATAATAATAGTGTGGGCGTGCTTAAATCAACTGATGGTGGAGCTACCTGGTCTGCTACAGGGTTGACTTATTCAGCAAGCCAGAAAAAAACAGTTAATCGACTGGTAATTGATCCTAACGACAGTGACATCATCTATGCAGCTACTTCGGATGGTATTTACAAAACTACTGATGGAGGAGTTACCTGGCCGGCCGTTGCAACAGGACCCAACATCATCGACCTCGAAATGCACCCGACCAACAGTTCAATTCTTTATATATCAACCCAAACATACTCCGGCAGCCCGAGCATTTATAAGACAATTGATGGTGGTTCGTCCTGGACAGCGACAGCTGTTTTTGCTTCAACCGATTACAGGGTTGAGTTAGCGGTTACTCCGGCAAATTCGAATAGGGTTTACGCTGTTGTTGCAAAACAGGACGGTGGACTCAGCAGTATTCAGCGATCGGATAATGCAGGGGATTCTTTTACCCAGGTTCATGGCTCAAGCCCGAATATGCTGGGATGGTATTGCGATGGTTCTGACGCCGGAGGTCAGGGTGGATATGATCTATGTATAGCTGCAGATCCAAGTAGCGCTGGCACTGTATATGTAGGGGGTGTAAATACCTGGAAGTCAACTAACGGAGGGAGCTCCTGGTTGAACAACAATATGTGGACCAGCAGCGGTACATACAATCCCTGCGGATCACCCGAAGTACATGCCGACAAACATGATCTTGTGTTTTTTGGTTCAACACTGTATGAATGCAATGATGGTGGCTTATATAAAACTACCAACGGCGGAAATACCTGGACCGATCTGACAAATGGCATGGTGATCAGCCAGATCTATCGCCTTAGTGCTGCTCAAACAACAAGTAACGAAGTGATGCATGGCCTTCAGGATAACGGCTCCAAGTTATATTCTTCCGGAAGCTGGATTGATGTTACCGGTGGCGATGGCATGGAATGCCTGATCGACTTTTCAAATGTGAACACACAGTATTCCACCCTGCCCAGGGGTACTATAATCAGAACAACAGACCACTGGAGTAGTGCCTATTATGCGTACCCGGGATCAGCAGGAACAGGCGCCTGGGTCACCCCTTTTGTGATCGATCCTAACAATAACTTGAGGCTTATAGCCGGCTATGAAGATATTTGGCACTCGAACAATCAGGGAAGTTCCTGGACAAGAATTGGAAACTTAAACATATCAGAGTTAACACGCTCCCTTGCTGTTGCCCCTTCGAACTCAAGCTACATTTATGCTGCCGGCCAGGATGAATTATGGAGAACAACCAATGGAGGATCTTCATGGTCAGATATTACAGGTAGCTTACCTGTAACTTCTTCATATATTACCTACATTTCTGTTAAGGATGACGACCCGAATACCGTGTGGGTATCTATGGGCGAATACAATTCACATGGGGTTTATCAGTCCACGAACGGAGGTACCTCATGGACAAATATTTCATCCGGACTGCCTAATATCCCTGTTATGTGTGTGATCCAGAATAAGCAGAACAGCTCAGAGGTTGAATTGTATGCCGGAACCGATCTTGGTGTTTATTGTAAGGTTGGATCAGGAAACTGGTTTGCATTCAATAACGGTTTGCCAAATGTAGTCGTTACGGAACTGGAGATATATTATGCAGGAACGCCCTCGAACAGTTTACTAAGGGCAGCAACATTTGGACGGGGCCTTTGGGAATCTGACCTGTATTCAGCATCAGCAGACCCACCTGCTGCCGATTTCAATGCTGACATATTGAATCCTGAGACCGGCCAGACGGTTAGTTTTACCGACATTTCAACCAATCTTCCAACTTCATGGTCCTGGTCGTTTTCACCATCAACGGTCACTTATGTTAATTCTACAAGTTCAAGCTCACAGAATCCCGAGGTCCAGTTCGATGCTGCGGGCCTTTATACCGTAACCCTGCAGGCTACCAACGCTTACGGAAGTGATACAGAGATCAAGACAGATTATATCGATGCATATGATTGTCTTGGAATTTCAAGCTTTCCATATACCCAGGACTTTGATTCATGGACCCTGAGCAATCCTTCATATTGTACTCCGGATGGAAGTGTCCTGCTCGTTGATTGCTGGGCGAATGTAACAGGCGATGATTATGACTGGGATGTGCATTCAGGGGCAACAGCATCAGCCAATACCGGACCATCTTCAGACCACACCGGAGGTGGAAACTACCTGTACATTGAAGCCTCTTCCTGTTTCTCGCAAACGGAAAGTATCACAAGTCCCGTTTTTGACCTGACAGGCTTAAGTGATGCCGATATGACATTCTGGTATCATATGTGGGGGGCAGATATGGGAACACTTTCTGTCCAGGTTTCAACCGATGGCGGAACATCCTGGTCATCCAATATCTGGAGCCTGTCGGGCGACCAGGGCAATTCCTGGCAACAGCAGGTGATCAACCTCGATTCTTATGTTTCAGAAAACGACCTGGTTATCAGATTTACCGGAGCTACCGGAGCTGACTATGCATCAGATATTGCGATCGATGATTTCAGTCTTACAGGTACGCCAATATCCACAAACGAAGACCAGGTCACTGCAATGGACGGCGGATGGAATATCATGTCATTTTACGTTGCACCTGCATCCCTCGATATGATCGATATTTTCCAGCCCCTGATCGACGATGGCTCGCTGGTAAAGATCTCCGATGAGGCAGGAGGCTTTGTGCAATACATTGTAAGTTCATGGATGAACACCATCGGCGATATGGAGAATACCGAAGGATATTATGTGAATTTGTCATCAGCAGGAAGCCTTACCACCAGTGGTTTACCTGTAACCTATCCTTATGGTATACCACTCGTAACGGGCTGGAACATTATGAGCTATCCATGTGACGTTTCACAGACTGCGATGACGGTTCTGCAGCCCCTGGTTGATGACAGCGAGCTTGTAAAAGTGATATCGGAATCAGGTGGTGTTATTGAATATATAACCGGTTTTGGGTGGATCAACACCATCACGAATTTCGTGCCCGGCGAAGGCTACTATATCAAT
>JAZBOU010000056.1:0-6507 GCA_036351275.1 Bacteroidales bacterium | reverse complement strand
GTTGCTTTTCAATTTCATATATCAATGTAAAATCTTCGATCTTTTGGTCCAGCTCGGCATTATACAGGGTATCCTTGATCTCGTTGTAAAATAACTGGTATTGATAGGCGTTGGCATAATCAGGAACTTTTGCGTAAGCAGTGGCTAACCCAAAATATGAATCCTTTAACACATAGCTGGCACCAATTTCTTCTGATAATTCCTGTGCTCGCCTGTAGCTATCGATCGAGCGCTGAACATCACCCATTCCATCATAGGTGTCGCCTAAACTGAGCATCGCCTGCGCCATTTCAAGCCTGGCATTATTGCTTTCAGCCAGTCCATAGGCTCTCTTTTGATAGTCAACAGCTACTTCATACTCTTTCCTTAAGGCATACACCCTCCCCAGGCTCAGCATTGCATAGGCAACATTCCCATTTTCCGATTTTTGATACGCATTCAAGGCTTTGGTGAAATAAAAATGTGCCCTGTCAGCATCTTTTTTGTCAAGATAGATTTGTCCCATGTTCACTGCAGATGTGCCAATGGCATCATAATCGCCTAGAGCTTCGCTCATGGGTAGGGCCTTTGAATAATATTCCAGGGCCAGATCATGAGTAGACTCTTTACTGTAATATACTGCCCCGATATTAACAAGCGCTGTTGCAATTCTGAGGGAATCCCCGATCTCTTCAGAAACCTTTAGTGATTCCAGGTAATATTTAATCCCCGTGTTATTATCTCCATAATTATAATACACCGCTCCGAGGTTATTCAGCATATTTGACACCCCAAGCAGGTAATTGATCTCTCTAAATTTATTCAATGAGAGCTCCCAGTCATTCAGCGCCTCACGATAATCGCCCTGAAAGTAATAGCCCATTCCGCGACTTTTGTATGCATAAGCTAGTCCTCTGGGGTATTTTATCCTTTCAGCCAGCGATCTTGCCTGATCAGCGTAGGTGATAGCCTGTTCCGGATCAGAACGATAATACAAAGCTGCCAGTGAAAGGTATGTTTGTACCTTGAGGCTATCTTCCTTTGATGATTTCAGCACGGCTAACAGGCTGTCTGCCTGGGAAGCCATGGTGTTGGCTCCCAGGATTGCAAAAACTATATATGCCAGTACAGCTATTCTCATTCAGACAGGATAATTGCCATTATATAAATTCCGCGACATCATTCCTTTATCACCCTGATAATTTCGACCTCTGCCTCTCCCTGGAGCCTGATGAAATAGATCCCGGATGGCATGGCAGACATATTCACTTCAAAACTGCCGGCCGAAGTTTCTGTTGCACCAGCCTGGTATTGACGGCCATATGCATCATAAACGGCCACTTCAATCCGTGAGTTTGAAAAAGTGTATGGTTCAATGATCAGTTTGTCGCGGACGGGGTTGGGATAAGCGCGGAACTGCGCAATATTCTCATCGTCATCTTCAGTTAATTCTTCAGACTTATTGCATTTATTCGATGTAGAACTTGCATTGGATGCAACCGATGTTTTATGCCCGTTATGCTTGTAGCTTGCAACGGTCCAGGTAAGTTTCTCTCCATCAAAACGGGCCGACCAGATTCCACCTCCGGCCAAAAAGACTGCAGGCTGGTCGGAGCCATCATATACACCTGTTCCGGATAAGACATTATCCTCACCGATGGGGATATACATATCCGCTGCATTATCATTTTCATAGCTAAAATTTGCAATATGGGTATAGCCATTCTCGTCAGGCTCAGGAAGTTCTTCCACGCAGACAAGTTGCGTTTTGATGTGCTTGGTGCCCGGTCCGGATGGATTCACATACAAGGAGGCTGTCACGGGGGTGAAGGTGTAATTTGCTGCTTCTGCATATGGAATGATCGTATACACACCCGCATCACCCGTATAGGCAGGGCTCAGGCTAAAACTCAGGCTATCCACCACGCTATCATCTTCGCCGTTCACAAAACCACTGAATGAAGCTGTAAATTCCGGAAGTGAATCACCTGCATAAATGTATTTCAGGTCTGCTTCTACAAATGCTGTTGCAGGATTGATGACCAGGTTGTATGCCTGGCTGCCAACATAATTGGAGTCGGTTACATTTATAAGCACACTATATGTTCCAGGATAAACCGGCGCGATCGTGTCCCCGTCATAGGTCAACTCGAAATCGATACTGTCGGGAGTGGTCGAAACATCCAGTGACTTCGGTGTTCCACTGTATGTTGTAACAAGTGTATTTGAATCGACGGAGAATTCTGCCGCGGCAGGAAGGATGGTGATCTTTCCAAGGCCGTAGGAGATATTCAGGTTATCCGAAATCATGGCTCCGGGGATAATGAAATGTACGCCAACCCTGTTTTCGGTGATGACCGGGATGGAGTTGAGGATCACCTCTCCCACAGAATCGCCAACGAGTATAGGGATGTCTGTTTCATCAAGGATAACAATGGATCCATTGTTGCTGTTTTCATTGATATTCTCATTGTTCACCAGTGCCGTTGCGGTGCTTGAGCTAACACTTGCGGCATTCACAAGCGAACCAAAGTTTACCAGGGCGGTGGCAGTACCGCGGTAGTTGATATTCGCTGCTCCGTTCACCAGGGCGGTGGCCCTGACTGTAGCAACAACATTCACCAGGGCTGTTGCCGTCGACGACCTGATGGCATTCACCAGTGCTTCCTGGCTCAACAAGGTGCCGTTTACCAGGGCTGTGGCCCTGAGTGTGGTCACAGCATTGGAAATAAAGAAACTTGTATTGGCAAGTTCCGTTGAATCCATCAAGGGATTGGGTTCACCATTGACCAGAGCGGTGGCCCTTACCGTTGCCACTCCATTAACCAGCGCCGTTGCATGTGATGTTCTCATGCCATTCAAAACAGCTTCATTTACCGGATCACTGATCAACACATTGTTCTCGGGGTTTTCAGCATCATCGTTATACACATAATAATATTCAAAGCCGCTGAGTGAATCACCATAATAGATGGTTGTGTCTTTCGGTATGATGGTCACATTAAGCTTCTCAATGCTGAGTAAGCCTGAATTAAACTCGAAAGTATAGTTATACAGCAGGTTTGTATCCAGGGGATCCGTTGCAGCTATGCTGCTGAGCGGATTCAATGGATCATCCGCTGAAGGTACGATTCCCCAGAGGCCTACATTACTGGTGTCATTTGCTACCGTTGTAAGCGGGATATCCAGGATGCGGGAGAGCTCTTCCTGCGTGAACCCGACATCCTCCAGTGCAAAGGTTCCGTTGACATTCTCCACGGAATATTCGGCGCTGAATGCCGGGATAACCTCAGCATATACCTTTGTTGTATCCTGAATATCAACGATCACGGTTGGTTTGGTAGTAAAATACAGGGGATTTGACAAACCACCATCAAGTCCGTTGGTTTGAGCATTGGGCGGGTTGTATACCTGGATGGCCGGATAGCGCTCATCATAAGGAGCGATGATCCCAACCACCGTATCCCCGTTAACAGTACTTCCACCTTCAAGCAGCGTACCATTGAAATAGATCTGGGAACCTCCGGTAAGGTATTTGCCTACAACCGAAAGCAATATGGTATCCTCGCCGGGGATCAGCGTAGTATCATAAAATATTTCCGTGATCAGTGGTGAAGGGCTGGCAAGGGTAAGCAATGCTTCTACAGCATTTACCATGCCGGCACCTGATCGTGGGTCATACCCGGGTTCTTCCATATCGATAGATGTGGTTTGAAGCAGGGTTTCCATTTCAGCGGGAATGATGGTTGAACCGGAACCATAGTACTTATCTTTTGCTTCCAGCAGCAGGGCTGCCAGTCCGGCAAGGTGGGGGGCTGCAGCTGATGTTCCGAAGAAATTCGGGAAGGCATCCCCTTCGAAATTGAAGCCGCCAAGGTCAACGCTTGTATTCACCCCGTTCGGGCCCGATAATTCGGGTTTGTTCCTGTCGATCCCGTTTATAGTTGTTCCTCCGTAAGAGGAAAATGATGCAATGGTAGGGGGATCTACACCGTAAGCAGGGGTATTGCTGTAAAGTACCGCTCCGACGGTGATCGCCTTTTCGGAATTTGCCTGGCCTACAATGGTAGAGGCATTGGGGTCAAAATATTCGTTAAATACGATATCACCCCTGAATACAATGTATTTCATCCTCACAGGGTCGGGACCGCCGTTGTTCACGATCATAATGTTGGTACTCGAAGTATCGAGCACATTGAATGGCAGTACTTCGATCGGAGCGCCCCCGATATTCTCCCTGTTGAAGCCAAACAGCTGTGATCCGTCATCATTCACCAGGAAGATGTCAAGGTCGGTTGAAGTAAGTTCATTCCCGAGGCCGTCATCCCATTGCAACACGATGGTGTAGGTACCGGGATTTACCGTGATACTCTGATAAATATCTTCCGCTCCGGGATTTCCAAAGTCATGTGCAGTGCCGCTAAATCCACCAGGACTTGAACCGCTAACAAATGGCGATTCGTAGGATTTATTTCCGAAATTTCCGGCAGCGGTGAAATAGGAGACGCCCTGGTTCACCACACTGTCAACAGCGCGTGCTACCACTCCATCGGTAAAGAATGGCTCAGATATGTAGGTTACATCATCCACGATCACATCGCATTCGGCTTCCTGCAGCTCAATAATACCATTGGCAAAATCCTGCGCGCTGATCAGCCCGGTCCGGAATGCCAGTTCAGCGCCGGGGGCGATATCATGAATGATCTGCAGCATCGCCCTGCCTTCGTCCGTGGCAACCCCAAAGGGATAATCCTGCAGGACATCAACGGGAGTAGGGTAAGATGTATTTGCCGGACCCGGAAGGTCGCCCCTGCTAATATCATCAAGTGCCGCATTTCCATTGAATTTTGTGCTGTAACTGTCGGACAGTACGCCAACCTTGATCCCTGCACCGCTGACATTAAAACCATTCCTGGCAATGAATGAGAGCATCGCCGTGTCACCCTGTGTGGTGACCAGCCCGCGCTGTGGTGCCCCCGGGTATACCGGTCGTGCATAATTCACCAGCTCCGGCAGGTCGTTGATGAGCAAAAGATTGCTTATCGGAAAAGCACCAGTGATCTTCAGTTGTGCGGGATCTCCTGTAATATTGAACATCCCGTAAGTTGTTGTCTGAAGCAGGCTAAGCAGGTCAGAATAATTGCCGTCCAAGGCAAATACCTCGATCATTACGTTGCTGTTGTCAACGATCAGGAAGATATCGTTGGTGGAAGCACTGTCATTTTCCAGGAAAGAGTAATGCAGTGATGTAAGTTCTGCCCCGATCAGCGATTGCAGTATTTTCCCGCTATCCGGCGGTGCGTAATAGGGGAGGATATTTGAGATGGCATCGCAATTCAGCACCTGCTGAAAATCCGACACCTGGAATTCGACAATATTTTCATAATTGCTTGCCTTGATATGCATCCTTTGCGATTGCAGTCCTCCTGTAAGCGTGTAAGAGATAAGAAATATACCTGCCTGGCCGTTCCCGATGCCATTTATATTTGAGATCCTGAATCCCTCGAAAGGCACCCCGCCCAGTTGCGGGCCCATATTAATACCACCGTAGGTGATACTGCCGGCTATTGTGGCATGACTTATACCGGAGTAGGTTCCGGCAAGTGCTTCTACGGCATACTGGTTAAGGGATTTGCATTCCGGATCAGTACAGCCGTCGTTTTCAACACGCAGGGTAATTTCATGCATTTCATCACTATTCGCGTCAGTGCCAAGATAGGTTACCGATTCGATAGCGGTGGTAAATCCGGCTCCCTGATCCAGGATAGCCGAACATTCGGATTGGGCTATAACAGCCTGGTTACCAATAAATAGAAAGATGATAAATATTAACGCGTAAGTTTTTTTAATCATATTGCCAGGTTTAAGTGTAGTCCCCATTTTCAGGGATAGCACAAAAGTACTCCCGGAATATGCGATATTTTGTTAATGCGATGTTAAAAGAGTTAAGGCATTGTTAATTTTTCGATTTGTAAATCGCTGTTTTTCTATGACTTAAAACGAACAGGCCCGTGACTGGATGCAGGAGAGCCAGTAAGGTTGAACGCAGGTTGAAAAAGTGAACAACTGTTTATGGTCAGGGAATATTTCTGGCTATGCGGAAACCTCCCCATGAGAAGGTGAGGTCGGGTTTTCCTTTTCCCCGGCTTATCACCCGGCGGCTGATATCGTAACAGATGAATCCCACATCGCGACAAGAGCGCATTTCGCAAGGCTCGTTACATACCGGATAATCTGCCGGGCTGTGTTTATAATAATCATCAGAGAACCAGTCCCAGCACCACTCATATACATTCCCTCCCAGGTCGTAAATGCCAAGGGAGTTGGGCTGGAAGGACCCTACGGGCGCAGCATACACATATCCATCGTCATACCCGGTCTGTATGCCTTTTCTGCTGCTTGCCCTGCCGAGGGATTCATCCCGGATATTTGCGTATTTTTTGCCATTTATCTCCGGGCTTCCATTGCCCCAGGCATATTTGATATCCCGGCCTCCACTGCGCGCAATGTATTCCCATTCCGCTTCGG
>JAZBOU010000055.1:0-3121 GCA_036351275.1 Bacteroidales bacterium | reverse complement strand
GGATCTTTATATTGTCTTGGGACGAGCACAGGCCTGTACTGCCTGCTTATTTCTGCAACGCCATTGGCTGTGACAGCCATCAGTCCCGGCTCAGATTCCGGTTTGATGACCCGCAGGTTCTTTACGTATTTAAGGTTCCCGTTCATAATATGCAAATTTATAAGCGTGCAGGGCCGGAGGCATGGCAGAAAACCACCATTTTTGTTCTTCCCTGTTATATACCATGAAAGTGTAATATTTCAGAGATATTTTTGTTGTGAACGGTGTCAGGTTTCACTGTTCAAAATCAAGTGAAGTAATGAAAACAATAGCCAAGGCCCTGATCACGACCATCATTATATTTTCGATCGCCGCAATTGCCGGCGAGCGAAAGGCACGGATAAACCTGGCCGTACAATCTGTTTCGGTAGTGAATCTTTCGAATTCAGAAGATGCGGGGCACTATCATTTGACCGGGCCGGGGAGTACTGAACATTCGACCTGGCTTACGCGAAAGGTAGCTTCGCGCAAAAAAACTGTTTCTAGGCCCGTCTAGTGCAGTATTTATTATTGAATTATCTGGTCTTCGACCGGATATGACTTTTACGGGGCGCCCGGCCGGGCGCCCCGTTTTTACTCAACGAGATCATTTTCCACCCCCCACCTGACAAGACCGGCGGTATTGCTTACCCCTGCCTTATGCATCAGGTTCGCACGGTGACTTTCCACGGTATGGAAGCTGATAAATAATTTTTCTGATATTTCCTGGCTCGTCAGGCCACTGCATATCAATCCCAGTACCTCTTTCTCACGTTCAGTAAGCCTGGGGAAAAGACCGGATATATTTTCCTTCTTGATCTCCTGTTCGATCAAACGCAAAGAAAGCCCGCTGCTGAAGTACTTTTCTCCTTTTGCCACAGTTCTTACTGCCGTTTCGATCTCCTCTTTCGATGCATCTTTCAGAAGATAGCCTACCGCCCCATATTTCAGCATGCGTTTGACAAAGCGTTTCTCATCGTATTGTGACAGGGCAATGATCTTGATGGAAGGATATTTTTTTGTAAGCTGTTTTGTGCATTCCAGGCCATCCAACTTGGGCATGTTAATGTCCATAAGGATGATGTCGGGCTGCAGTCCGCCATCCAGCTTTTCAAGGACCTGGTAACCATTCAGCGCTTCACCAATAATATTCAAGTCTTCCGTGCTTTCAAGTGCTGACCTGATCCCGTCGATAAGCAGCTGATGGTCGTCGGCTATCATGATGTTGATCATACGGGCGTCTTCTTTTTTGTGACAAGTTAAGGAATTTGGGTTGAATGACGCATGAAGGGTACCCGATATTGACTATTTTAGTCCTGCAAATGACTTTCTTGGGCAAAAACAGGTATATCACGATCACTGCAGTATTTTTTGTAATTATATACTGCCTGATCTCATTGGTCAACCACTATAATTTCCGCACCTATGCCCTCGATCTGGGTGCATACACCAATGCCCTCTGGGATTATGCCCATATCAGCTGGAACGACAGCAGTGTGTTCCTTGCAATGGAAGAAAACCTGCTGGCCGATCATTTTGACCTGTACCTCATCCTGTTTTCCCCTTTCGTATACTTATTCGGCACATATACCTTGCTGGTCCTGCAAATCCTGTTTGTTGTGGCCGGCGGGATAGGTGTGTACCGCTTCTTTGTCTCAGGAGAACAAACAAGGCCATATGCAATTGCCGCCAGCCTCTACTTTTATATGTTCTTTGGTTTACTTTCGGCCATTTCGTTCGACTATCACAGCAACACGATTGCAGCGGCACTGCTACCCTGGCTTTTTGTGTTCGTTCGCAGGAAAAAACTGATCGGTGCCACCATCATGTTCTTTGCAATATTAATTGCAAAAGAAAATGTTTCCCTCTGGATCGCCTTTGTTTGCCTGGGGCTGTTTGGCGAATACCGCAAAGACAAAAAATGGCGGAAGGTGTTGCTGGCTGGTTTTGGCTTGAGCCTGACCTATTTTGTAATCATCACATTTGTTGTAATGCCGGCTATTTCCTTCCAGGGATCATATCCGCATTTCAACTATGCTGTACTGGGAGAAAACCCTGTTGATGCGGTCTTATTCCTGATCACTAATCCCGTGCAATCCATACAGGCGTTTTTTACCAACCATGCTGCAGATCCGGCCGGCGATTATGTCAAGCTTGAGTTTCTCATCCTGTTGTTGGTCTCGGGCCTTTATGTGCTTATCCGCAAACCGGCATACCTGCTCATGCTGGTACCCCTGTTTTTCCAGAAATTTTTCCATGATAATATAAGCACGTGGGGGTTTAACGACCAGTATGCCGTGGAATTCGCACCCGTGATGGCCATCGGTATTTTCTCTTCCATCGCAACGCTAAAAAGGAACATAATAAAAAGAATGCTGCTTTTCCTTTCCCTGGCGGGATGCATGGCTGCCAGCATACGTATCATGGACAATACGGTGATGTTTACCGACAAATCACGGATCAGGATATATAAAGCTGCTCACTACAATCGCAATTATGATATTGCTAAGGTTTATGCGGCCATGGAGCTGATTCCTGCTGATGCGATCGTTAGCGCACAATCACCTTTTGTTCCACATCTTGCTTTACGTGACCGCATTTACCAGTTCCCGATCATCAGGGATGCCGAATATATCGTGTTCTCGGTTCATGAGTTGCCATATCCCCTGTCAGAAGATGAATTTGTAAAGATGACGCGTAGTTTACTGGCGTCACCGGACTGGGGTCAGGTATATCATGCGGAGGGATTTGTGATATTGCAAAAAAACCCATGAAATGACATGTTTCCGGAACCTGTTATTCTTCATTCATTGCCTTCAGTACCGCCCTGAATTTATCATTCGGTACAGGAAGCGACAATACATAATGCAGGATCTTCCATCCGTCTTCACGTTTAATCAGCACCCCTGATCCCCTGAGCGTTCCACCCGTATAGGAAAGGAGCTCGTCAAACCAGATCAAACTGCCATCACCTTCCGAGTAAATGTTCCTGTCGATAGCCGTAAAATCCCATGCCTTGCCATCACCCGTAAATTGAGGTTCGGCCCAGTCGTAGAATTCCTGTTTCGTCCAGATCTCCGTTGCATCGGTCCCGATGTAAATG
>JAZBOU010000054.1:0-10966 GCA_036351275.1 Bacteroidales bacterium | reverse complement strand
CATGGTTACATGGTTAGATGGTTACACTGTTTCATTGTTTCACTGATTCTGACAATAGGTCAATAGAACAATAGGGCAACAGCGCAATGCCTCCTTTTTCCAGGTACTCTATGAACTTTAGTACACTATAAATATACCAAACCTTCCTTTTCCCCCGTGCTTTTATTATCTTTGTAATTGCGTTTAACTATGAATCACAGGCAAATGAAAGCCAAAAAATTTCTCACGGCCATGATCATCCTATCCTTATTTTCAGGTAGCTGCCACACACAGGAAACAGATGCCCCGGTGAACAGGAAAGCCTATGCGGCAGGAAAGTTCTTTGCGGGGAACGAGGCTGCTCTCAAACAGGACCTGGAGGGTCTTTTCAGGGAAGCGAAGCCCGGAACGCTCGAAAATGTGCAGGCCATCATTGTTCCGCATGCCGGCTATCCCTATTCCGGCATAGTGGCAGCATCGGGCTATAATCAGGTTGATCCGGAAAAAGCTTACGATCATATATTCGTGATCGCATCCAGCCATACGGCATATTACAAGGGGGCCTCCATATACGGGCAGGGGAATTATGAAACACCTTTAGGGGAAGTTAAGGTTGACAGGGAACTTGCAGATAAGCTGATCAGGGAGAACAGGATCTTTTCGTTCCAGCCCAAGGCACATCTTACGGAACACAGCCTGGAAGTGCAGCTGCCATTCCTGCAATACCATTTGCAAAAGGATTTTAGCATCATCCCGATCGTGATCGGAACACAGGATAAAGCAGCATGCAGGGAGATTGCGCAGGCGCTCAAACCATATTTCAATGAGAAGAACCTTTTTGTGATCAGTACCGATTTTTCCCACTATCCTGAATATGAGGACGCCAAGAAGGTTGATGCCAGCACGGCCGAGGCGCTGTGCACCAACTCCAAAGATGAATTCCTCAAGGTGCTGGAAAACAATGAAGCATCCGGCATCCCCAACCTGGCAACCGCCATGTGCGGATGGAGTTCCGTGCTAACACTTTTAAACCTCACAGAAGGAAGTGACCGCTATTCTTACCACAAAGTACTTTACATGAATTCGGGCGATGCTTCGTACTATCCCGATAAGAGCAGGGTGGTCGGGTATTATGCCATCGCTGTAACTTCAAGTGCGCAGGCTGGAGAGACCGGCTTTGATCTTACAGAAAAAGATAAGGCCAACCTGCTGGGTATTGCCCGGCTGACAATGGAAGAATATGTTAGCAAGGGTGTGGTACCCGACCTGAAAACAGGAGGTTTTTCAGATAACATTAAAACACCCTGCGGTGCTTTTGTTACCCTGAACAAGGATGGGGCGCTCAGGGGGTGCATAGGTAATTTCGATCCCAATGAACCCCTGTATATCGTTGTGCAGCAGATGGCTATAGCAGCATCAACCAGGGACTATCGCTTCTCCAGGGTGAAGAAAGACGAATTTGACGACATCGAAATTGAGATCTCCGTGCTTACACCCATGAAAAAGATCAATTCTATTGACGAGATCGTGCTGGGTAAACATGGCATCTACATACGCAAAGGGATGTCGTCCGGAACATTCCTGCCTCAGGTTGCAACGGAAACCGGATGGACACTGGAGGAATTCCTGGGCCATTGCGCAAAAGACAAGGCCGGGATCGGGTGGAATGGATGGAAAGAGGCCGATATCTACATTTACGAGGCAATAGTATTTCATGAATGAAGCAAAAAAGTATCAAGCTCCTAATTTTATATTCTAAAAAAAATTCAATGAACCAGATTCAAATGATCAAAAAGTGTATTGCCATATTCCTCCTGCTTGCAGTCAATCCTGCTATGGCTCAGAGTGGATTGGTGGAAAGAAAGATGATGCATAATGAAAAACCGGATGCCAATTCTGTCTACATGCCGCTTGAGAATCCTGAAACTTCCCCGGCATACAGCTACAAATCCTCCGGCATATTTACCACGCAGGTCAATGTGAACGAGAACGGGGATAACATCCTTGGAGATGCAGCAAATGAGCCTTCCATTGCTGTCGATCCCACTGATCCGAACAGGATCATGATCGGCTGGAGGCAGTTCGACAATGTGGGCAGTTCATTCAGGCAGGCCGGACATGCATACACCCTGGATGCCGGCCAGACATGGACCTTTCCTGGTTCGATCGATGCCGGTGTTTTCCGTTCCGATCCTGTATTGGATTGCGATTCGGAAGGGAATTTCTATTACAACAGCCTGACTACCGTCGGCAATGATTACCTGTGCACGGTGTATAAGACCAGCAACGATGATATTGAATGGGATGAGGGGACCTTTGCCCAGGGAGGCGACAAGCAATGGATGCGGATCGATCGCAGCGGCGGTATCGGAGATGGGAATATCTATTCCAACTGGACCCGGAATTACAGCTATTGTTTTCCTAATTTCTTTACACGTTCTACAGATGGGGGAGAAACTTACGAGGATTGCGTGGATGTTTTGGGCGATCCATACTGGGGAACAGAATGCATCGGCCCCCAGGGGGAATTGTATATCGCGGGATCGGGTGAATTCAACGACGTGATGGTGGTCAGAAGCGATAATGCAAAGGAAGCGGGTTCTGTGATCAGCTGGCCCGTATATGCTCCGGTTGACCTCGACGGCGAGCTCAGGATCTTCCCGGAAGTGAATCCCCAGGGGCTGATGGGGCAGGTCTGGGTGGATTGCGACCGTTCTTTCGGACTGGGAAGAGGAAATGTTTATGTATGCGCCTCAGTTGACAGGTTCGGCAGTCCGGATCCGGGCGATGTGATGTTTGCAAGAAGCACCGATGGAGGTGAAACATTCGAGCCTCCCGTTCGCATCAATAATGACCTTTCTTCCAGCAACACGCAGTGGTTTGCCACCATGTCGGTTTCGCCTACCGGGCGTATCGATGTGATCTGGCTTGATACACGCGTCGATCCCACCGGCGGAGTGCTGTCGGCTTTATTCTATTCATATTCCCTTGACCAGGGGCTCACATGGTCATCAAATGAGCAGATGTCGATGATGTTCGATCCGCATGTAGGGTGGCCGCAACAAAATAAGATGGGCGACTATTTCGATATGGTGTCAGATGCCGGTGGTGCACATCTTGCCTGGGCCAATACCCTGAACGGGGAACAGGATGTATACTATTCGTACATCACACCTGACCTGGTCGGGATAGAAGATCACGAAACAAATACCATGGCCAGGATCACAGCCAATCCAAATCCTTTCTCCGGTAATTTGAATATTGTATATGAACTGCAAAACGCAGCAAAAGTGAAACTCAGCATTTACGATATGCTGGGTAATGAAATTGCATTGCTCGAAAACCGTTACCGGGATGCCGGCTTACAAAGGTCAGGCTTCAACGGCAGCGATCTCCCCAATGGCATTTATATTATTGCCCTTGAGGCTGATGGTGTTGTGAGCCGTGTAAAAGTGATAAAAACACGGTAGAAGACCGAAGAACGAAGATCGGGGAGAAGATCTTGCAGCGGAAGGCCATCATGCAAAAGCAGAAGGGATGTCACCGGTTACGATAACATCCCTTCTGAATCAGGTTTCAACTGTCAACTGCTTACTGCTTACTGCCTACTACCTACTGCCTACTGCGTCCGATATAGCCTTGGCGAAGTCGGACTGTCAACTGTCAACTGTCAACTGTCAACTAATTATTCATTCTCCACCAGAATAGGTTCCCCGTAACCGAGCTGTGCCAGGGGTTCCATCTGCGTTGCTGCATCCCCTGCAATAACATAATACATCTTTGAAGGATCGATGTATTTCTGCGCAAGCATTTTGTGGTGTTCAAGGTCCATATTAAGCACCGTTTCTTCCTCCCCTTTTACATAATCGAATGGCAGGTCGTACATGCTGATATTCTGAAGCATATACAGCAACGACCGCAGGGTTTCGAATTCCCTTGCATTGGATTTCACCAGTGCATTCTTGGTAAACTCCATTTCTTCCTCGGTGATACCTTCGCGGTAATCTTCCATGAGGGTTTTGAAGATCTCGACCGATTCTTCAGTGGCCGATGACCTTACGCTGGATGATGCCAGGAAGTAACCCGGTACATAACTGCCTGAAAAATATGTTCTTGCTCCGTAGGTATAGCCTTTTTCTTCACGCAGCACCAGGTTCACGTGGCTGTTGAATGATCCGCCGAGTTTGTGGTTCATCACTGTTGCCGGGTAGAAATCATCGTCGGTGCGTGCCATGGATGGCGCACCGATATAGATCACCGACTGCTTGGCCCCGGGAACATCGGCAAAATATACCCTGGATGTTTCGGGTGCTTCCGGAATATCATATGCAGGGAAAACGACCGCTTTTGCAGTCCAGGTATCGCTGAGGTCCCGGAGTGATTCCATGACCTTATTTTTTGCTATGTCGCCGGCTACGTGGAAGGCTGAAACACTGGGTGAGAAATTGGCATTGTAATAGTTTTTCAGGTCATCCATCGTGATGCTTTCCACACTTTCAACAGTGCCGGAGGTGCCGGATGAGAATATATGATCATCGCCATATACCAGCTCATTGAACGTATTTCTGGCAATAGCACTGGGATCGGCTTTTTGCCGTTTCAGGCGGTTCAGTACGGCTGTCTTTGCCAGGTCAAATTCCTCTTCATCCCAGCGTGGTTCGAGAAGCATCTCTTTTGCAAGCGCAAGCACCTCATCATAATTCCGGGCAAGGGCATTCCCGCTGATCGAGATCGATCCGTTCGAAGCGTAAACATTGATATTTGCTCCGAGCTTTTCGATCGCTTCTTCCAGCTCCTGGGAGGTTTTGTTCACCGTACCCGATTCAAGCATGGTTGCAAGCAGTGAAGCAGTCCCAGATTTCTCGATTTTATCGAGGTAATGACCTCCCTTGAGCACAATGGAGAATTGTACCAGGGGAAGTTCATTGTTTTCAATGCCATATACATCCATCCCGTTTGCCAGCTCTCCTGTCCATATTTCGGGCAGGTTGAGCAGGGGATCAGGGCCGTCGGCAGGTTGTACGGAACGATCAAAACTTGTCGGGGTCTTTTTGATCTCGACATCTTCGATCTCATCAATGTTCACCTCGGTAGCATTCATCACATCTTCCTCTTCGATACCTGCCCAGACAGAGCCGTCGGCGATAAGGTCAAGCTGTCCCCTGGGAACAAAGCTGGTAGCAAAGAAGGGTTTGTCTTTGATATACTTGTTGTATACCCTCCAGATATCATCACCTGTTACGGCTTTCAGCTTCTCTATGTCGGTTTTGTAATAGGAGGGATCGCCTGCATATTCGTTATAGTTGGCCAGCTGGAAGGCCTTGTAGAGCACACTGCTTATCCCATTGTAAAAATCAGTTTCCAGGCTTGCCTTGATGCGGTCAACATCTGCTTCGGTGAATTTTTCTTCTTCGAACAGGCCGAAAGCCTCAAAAATTGCATCTTCCACTTCCTGCAGGCTAACGCCGTCATTGGCCGTAACGCCAATGTTAAATGTCCCTGCTATTTCCTGGCTGCCATTATAGGCGTACTGGCTTGATGATAGTTTTTTCTCTTTTTCCAGTACCTTGTAAAGTGGTGCTTTCTTGCCCCTCGAGAAAAGCTCCCCAAGGTAGGAGAGGGCGTATGCGTCATCATTGTATTCTTCCACGGTTGGCCACATCATGCGGTACTGGGGTGCCTTGGCAAAATTATCTTCATGATACAGCTTTTTGGTTTCCGTCAGGGTCACGGGCATGGGTTCGGGATCCATGATCTCAGCACCCCTGGGGATCTCTCCAAAGTATTGCTCAACAAGCTTTTTAGTTTGCTCTATCTCAAAATCGCCTGCCAGCACCAGGGTAGCATTGTTTGGCACATACCATTTTGAATGGAATTCTTTTACATCCTCAATCGTGGCATTGGTAAGATCTTCCATTTCCCCGATCACGGTCCAGCTGTATGGATGACCTTCAGGATAGAAGTTATGTGCGACCACTACGCCAGTATGTCCGTAGGGGCGGTTGTCAACCCGTTGCCGTTTTTCATTCTGAACAACATTCTGCTGAATAGCGAAGGATTTGGGCGTTACCGTATTGATCATATAGCCCATGCGGTCGGATTCCATCCAGAGGATCATTTCAAGGGCGTTCTTCGGAACCACCTCGAAATAGGTGGTGGCATCGTTCCCTGTTCCGCCATTGAGTGTCCCACCGGCATTTTGTATCAGTTTGAAAAACTGATCCTCGCCTACGTTCTCTGACTGCTGGAACATCATGTGTTCAAAAAGGTGCGCAAAGCCGGTGCGACCGGGTTCTTCCCTGTTCGATCCAACATGGTACTGGACGGCCAGGGCTACAATTGGGTCCGACTTGTCGACATGAAGGATCACGTCAAGTCCGTTCGAAAGGGTGTACTTCTCGTAATCCAGCTTAAGCTCAGATTCTTTTTTTTGTGTGCAGGAAACAAATAACAGCACACTGAGTGTCATTAAGAGATAAGATAATTTTTTCATGATATGTTTTTTTAAAGGATATGTTGCGCTAGTGTATGCAATATTAATCAACTTATTTATTTAATGCCCGTTGTGTTAATATTTAGTTGTTTCTTTTTTACAGTTAACAGTTAACAGTTGACAGTTAGCAGTTGACAGTTGACAGTATTTTTGCATTTTTTGTGTGACTTTTTTTGATTTCAGGTATTAAATAGGTAAAAGACTAATTGTATGATTTATGTATGGTAACTATAAAAATCTGAAAGTTTATCTATTGGCAATGGAACAAGCGATGGACATTTTTAATATTACTAAATCATTTCCAAAAGAGGAGAAATATTCTTTAACTGATCAGATCAGAAGGTCATCAAGATCCATTTGTGCAAGCGTCGGGGAGGCATACAGAAAGCGTCAATATCCTGCTCATTTCGCAAGTAAATTATCTGATGCTGATATGGAAAACACAGAAACTCAGATTTGGCTGGAGTTTGCTGCGAGGTGCGAATATATTTCTCAGAACACGAAATGCAGTTTGCTCATTCGCTCCCAAGGAATCGGGAAGTTGTTAAATTACATGATATTACATCCAGAAAAGTATCAAAGAAAAAACTTACCTGACTGTCAACAGTAAACTGTCAACTGTCAACTATTTTCTGGCAGAAAATCAATCACAGCATCCACAAACTCCCCCGGATATTCGGCATGGATAGAATGGGCTGCATTATCGATCAGGCGAAAGGTGGTTTTACCGCCAAGATCCTGCAGTTGCCGGGATTCTTCCGGAGGAATGAGAATATCCTGTTTGCCGCTCAGGATGAGTGTTTTGTGCTTTATCAGGTGGATCCTTTCGGTGGCATCAAAGCTGGTAATAGCATCTACCTGACCTTTAAACCCTTCGAGGGTTTGCGGGTAGGGATATGACAGGGCGAAGATGATGGCTGCATCCATGAACTTTTTGTTTTCCAGTGCTTTCCCGCTGAACAACCATCGGAACATGATCCGGAACCACTCAACCATGTCAAACCCGTCTTCCCACTTTTTGTAAAGGTCCTGAAGGATCTCGTCGGCTTTTTTAGAAAGTTTCGGACTGCTGCTTGCCAGCACAAGCCTGCCGATTCGTTCGGGCTGCATCAAAGCCAGCTCCTGTGCGATCATACCACCCATCGAATGCCCGATAACATGAACCTTTTCATATTTGAGATAATCCAGCAGGTCGATGGCATCATTAGCCATATCCTTAAGGTCATATCCTCCCTGGCCGGCTTCCGTCCTGCCGCATCCCCTGTTATCAAAAATGATAAGGCGATAATGTTTGGTCATCTTGTCGAGGACAAACTGCCAGCTCTTGGAGTCACTGGCCATCCCGGCGATCATCAGGATGGGCTGGCCTTTGCCATGCACCTCGTAATATATTTTAGCATCCTTACTGTTAAAATACGGCATTGTTCTCTAAGTTTGATAAGATCAGTATTCCATCTTACCCGTTGATTTATTGCATATCTCCTTAAAACTGCAGTACCTGCATTGTTTTTCATCTTCTGTTTGAGAAAAAGGGATCGCCGGGTCGAATATCTGCCGGATCAGCTTGATCAGCCTGTTCTCAAACTCCTTCAGGCTATGATCGCTTATGGTATCACTCCCTTCCGGTTTAGCCGTGATGGGGCCATTTCCGGGCATCTTCAGGGATATGATACCTGCTGATAAAACCACAGCAGGATGTTCTCTGCTATACAACCAGGAATACATCATAAGCTGGAAAGCCTGGCTGTAATCAGGATCTTCAAATAGCGTATCCCAGTCGTTCCATTTCAGCTTTTGCTCCTTCACGCTCCCCGTCTTATAATCGATGATGCTGACCTGCCCGGCTTTCATTTCTATCCGGTCGGCAGTGCCCCTGAATTTTGTTGGCCCCGTCCCGGCGATGTCATAAATAGTCTTTAATGGTTTTTCCAGGTCAGTAAGAACGGTATCGCTGCCATCATCAAGCCATTGCGATTGCCTATCGAGCAATTGCTTCAGCATGTGACGAGCCACCCTCACCACAAGGTAATTCTTCCCGTAGCTGATCTCCTCAGCATTAAAATGCTGTGCAAACTGCCTGTCAACTTCTTTGTCGACCAGTTTTTTAAGTTTATTCAAAGTGTCTTTTCGGAGGGGGATGCCAAGATAGGGCTTAAAGAGCGCGCGCAGGCTTTCATGTGCTACGATCCCGAGCATCCTGGCGTCGATGGTCTCCTCCACCTCATCTGTATCTTCGACTTTAGCAATGCGGGCAAGGTAAAACTGCAAGGGACATGCAATATATTTGCTCAGTGAACTCGGGTGGAAGCCGCTTATGGCTTCCTCTTTCAATAACTTCATCACCCATTCGTCCTTCTCCACGCTGATGCTGGTATCCCTGTAACCTGCAGGCGGGGCGATGGTAAGCACTTCCTCCCGTATCCTGATGCTCCTGCTGTATTTCGGTCCCTCATGCTGCAACTGTGTAATGAACCTGCTTTTTTCGCCTCCACCCAGTACATCCGACTCTGTGTTGTAAAGCAGATATGCTTTTGAAGACCGTTGGAGCAAGCGATAGAAGTGATAGGCAAAAACACGGTTGTTATGCCTGAAGGTCGGGAGCATGAATTCTTTTTCATTCTTGATGTCGAATGGTATGAATGAATTGGGCAGCCTGGATGCAGGAAGGATTCCCTCGTTTACCGAGAGGATTATGACCGTATCAAAATCCAGTGTACGTGTTTCGAGCATCCCCATTACCTGCAGGCCGGCAAGGGGCTCTCCCCTGAATGCAATGCGTTCCTGTTGCGACAACTGTTTGAATATCAGCTGAAAGGTTGTTGAAGTTTGAATGCTTTTGTAATGTTCCATCAGGTCCAGCAAACGCTGTACGAGGCCCCTGAACCTGAAAACGTATTCCAGTTCGAGGTGGTGATCGTAGTCTTCTGTTTCATTCAGCGCGATGAATGATCTTCGCATCCTGTCGAGGATATTGTTCAGGAGAACGGGAAATGACCCCGGGTTGAGTTCTTCCGGGAAAAACTCCATTAGCATGCTTCCGGGATCTCCCAGTAGTGCCGGTATTTCCGCGGGAGGGAAGAAAATCCGCTTACTGTTCCTGATCTTATCAGACAGATCTTCATGTGTTTCCCCGGAGTCTGCAGGCAGGAGCATGCTGAACCAGGGGTGCCCGCAAAGCTGTATAAGATCTTTCCTGTAGTAAGTACGTTGCCTCCTTTCGCCTATTTCCTGGAATCGATCGGCATTGCGGTGCATACTGATGAAGGTGTTAAGCAATGAATATAACGGGGTTTGATTCAGGGCCAATCCCATGGTCACATTAAACTTTCCCGCCTCCCCGGGTATGCTGTTGAGCATTGGGAGCAACAGGCTTTCATCAGATAGCACAAGAGCCGTCCCGTCAAGGTTTCCCTTTTCTTCCAGGATCCTGCTTAAGATCTCCCCGGCATATTTAAGCTGTCCGGTATTTCCCGGCGCTCCAACGATATGCAGATCCTTTTCGGATGCAAAGTTGTTTTCGATCCATAGCTGTTTGCTCCTTTCCGGGCTTTTCTGATATTGTCTGAGGAAAAAACCCGCCTCCTGCTTATCATCATCAAGGTAATAGCGGTCGGCATCCCATATCACTTCGGCTTTTCCTTCCTTAACCAGTGAACTGATGATCCTGTCTTCCGATGGAGTGAGCGCATTGAATCCGGCGAAATAGGTCATGCTCCAGGGCCATCGTGTGGCATTTTCATGAATGTTTTCCGCCAGTTGCCGGAAAGCGCTGCCCTGGTATGCCAGTCCTTCAGAGTTTAACTGCTCGTTTAAACGGTCATAATATGTCTTAAGCGAGCGGTAAAATCCCAGGTACTGTTGTTCTAGCTCGGATAGCGGACTGCCATCAGGATTCCATACGGTCAGTGCCCTGGTATCGGTCAGGTAGCCGTAAAGTTTATCCTTGTCAACCAGGTGCATGTCGATCTCGTTGAAATCCGATAGCATCCAGGAGGCAAAAGGGAAGAAATTCTCGATGCTGCGGGCATTTTTGCCTTCAAGCTCGTTATGGATGGCAAACAGGCGGAATTGGTCCCCAAGCTGGTCGCTGCTGACAAGGCTGGTGCATTTATACACAAAATCCTCTATCGAATAAAACTCGGGAATAAATGTTGTTCCGCTGATGATATGAGAAAGATGGTTCTTGATAAAGAGTATCGCCCTGCGGTTTGGAAGTACGATGCTGATGTTTCCGAGTTCACCGGCATGATTTGCATAGATGTGTTCAGTAAGCTTCTCCAGGAATGCAGGCATTTGCACTATGTTTTGGGGAAGTAAAGATAGACATTATTGATGTTTGAAGTTTGATATTTGATATCGGATATTTGATATAATTTCAGAATTCAAACTCACTAGCGTCCGGTAAAAATTTTTGTTTCTTATAATTGTAATAGTTATACTTCTTGATAGTTGTCGCTCGTCTCCGCTCGCGATGACAGCTCAAGGTTTGTTTTT
>JAZBOU010000053.1:0-3822 GCA_036351275.1 Bacteroidales bacterium | reverse complement strand
CTGTAGACACTTCAGACCCTAGTTTACTTTATTTCGTAAAAAGAAATAGTGTAAAAATGGTTTGATATGAAAAATTTAGAAAAAGAAATTGAGATAAAAGCAAGAGAACTTAACAGGTATAAGACTAAGTTGATAATCCTTGATTATATCTCAAAGTGTAAACATAATATAGAACAAGAATGTAAAGAATTTGGAATCTCAAAAAGAACCTATTACAATTGGAAAATAAAATTCGAACGTGATGGGCCTGAGGGTCTAAAAAGGCAGAAACCAGTAGCTTACAATCATCCCAATAAAATCTCAGAAGAAGTAGTTGACAAAATTCTTGAACTAAGAAAGGTTTACCAACTTGGCTCCACTCGTATTACATGGTACCTTGAGCGCTATCATGGAATTAAAGTATCTGAATCCTCAGTTCATAGAACACTTGCAAGGAATGGAGTAAATCGCTTACCTAAAAATGCATCCCGTAGGACCGTACATACGAAGCGGTATTCTAAGAAAGTACCAGGGCATCATGTTCAAGTAGATGTTAAATTCATCACTCTAAAAGGACAAAATAACAAGGCAATTCGGCGATATCAGTATACAGCAATAGATGATGCAACCCGGATCAGAGCTTTAAAAATTTACGACCGCCATAATCAGGCTAATGCCATCGACTTTATTAAGTATGTGGTTGATAAATTTCCCTTCAGGATTCATACGATTCGAACTGATAGAGGGCATGAATTTCAAGCCAAATTCCACTGGTTTGTTGAAGATATGGGAATGAGACATGCATACATTAAGCCGAGGTCACCTCAATTAAATGGAAAAGTAGAAAGATCTCATCGCACTGATCAGGAGGAATTTTATCAACTGTTTTCTTATACTGATGATGTTGATTTAAACAAGAAATTAAAAGCCTGGGAGAATTTTTATAACTTTAACAGACCACATGGAGCATTTAATGGAAAAACTCCTTATGAAGTTTTATTGACCACATTAAAAAATGTCGAATAATGTAAACCTAAATATGAAGTATCACATTCAGTGAAAGTAAAATCTTGGATTTGCACATAATTAGTAGTTCCACCACTGGTTCCATAGTCATTCCAGTGAAGCCACCCCAACTCATCTTGACATGATAGATTATCTTTATTAAAGTCATCCGGCAGGTTTCGTACTTCACGAGTGATGCATCCGCCGGCATTTAGGTTCCATCCCAGGCCAACCCAACTGGCAGTCTGGGCCACTTTAATTCCGGAAGCGGTGTAATCAAGTGATATTGGAAGCGCATATCCCCCTGTTTCGTATGTTCCTAAAGGCAGGGATATATGGGCTGTGCCCGTGCTGTAATCAATGTTTGTGGATACTTGTTGTGCTTGTAAAGCAAATACGATGCTTAAAGCAAGGAAACCGGCAAGAAGCTTTTTCATGATGATCATGGGTAAGGATGTTGATTCTAAAAGTGTTTTACTACTTAATAAAAGAAATAGTGATTCGTTACAAAAGAGAACAGAAATTGTAATTGAAACAGGCTAAAATTGCCTAAGTCACAACATTAAAATAACTGATCAATAATTGGTTTTTATTCCATTTTCTGGAATACTATAAAGATAATAAATGGAATTGCCAATGTCAAGTATATGGGGCTATATATGGAGGTGGTGAATATTAAAGGTGAGATATGAGATATTCGAGCCCAAGGTAAACCGCAAATTATCGAAGATGATAGATTACTACTACGCCAAGGCTGCGGAGCACGATGGATTGAAGAAGTAAATTTATACCACTTTACGGTACCGCCACACGGCCAGGGTGTTTAAAAGCAGGGCCAGGCCCAGGAGTGAGAAAAAATGCACACTGATGTCTTTAAAAGCAGATCCTTTCAGTAGAACCATACGCATAACGTCGATAAAATAGGCCAGCGGGTTGATCTTGTTCATGGTCTGAGCCCATTCAGGCATGCTTTGTACCGGTGTAAAGAGGCCACTCATCAGGATAAATATCACCAGGAAGAAAAAGGTCAGGAACATGGATTGCTGCTGGGTATTCGTGAGTGTTGAGATCAGCAGGCCAAGACCAAGAGCAACCAGCAAATATACACTTGCAACAAAGAATACCAGCCCAAGGCTCCCCAGCATGGGAATATCGAATACGAGTTTGGCTACTAACAATCCAAATGCCAGCTCAAAAATGGCTATGATCCAGAAAGGGAGGAGCTTACCCAGGATGAACTGGTATTTCTTGATCGGGGTGACGTTGATCTGTTCTATGGTACCGATCTCCTTTTCACGCACGATATTCATGGCCGAAAGAAATGCGCTGATGACGGTTACCAGCAGGACCAGGATGCCCGGCACCATATATGTAAAATAATTCAATTCAGGGTTATACCAGAATGCGGAGCTGATCACAATGGGCGCCGGTGGTTTTTCAAGCCCCAGTTGTTCTACAATGATGTCGGTATTATAATCCATGACAATATTCAATGCGTATGCATTCATCAGGCTTGCGGCACTCCCGTTGATGGCATTGGTGGTGAGTTGCAGGTCAGCTGCTTTTTCTGAAATGATATCTTTTTCAAAGCCTGACGGGATCTGTATGACCTGATCAGCCCAGTTGCTGATCACAGCTTGTTCAGCAGTGTTGAATTCAGCTGTATGGCCAACGATCGTAAAGAATGGCGATCCTTTAAACTTTGCAATCACCTCTCTTGAAGAAGGACTGTTGTCCTGGTCCACTACCATAAGGTCGATGTTCTTGATCTCAAAGGTTGCGGTGAACGACAATACAAGCAGCTGCAAAATAGGCACAACGAATATGATAGGAAGCATCGTTCTGTTCCTGCGTACCTGGATAAACTCCTTCTGTAATATGAATAATATCGTTCTCATTCGTTATTCCAGTCTGATCTTAAATTTCCTGACACTAATGCCAATAAATATTAAACTCATGCACATGATGATCAATGTTTCTTTCCAGATATACCCCAGGCCGACACCCTTTAGCATAATATCTTTAATGATGATGATGAACCACTTTGTAGGCATGATGTTAGAGAGCCATTGCAGCAGTACGGGCATGTTCTCAATTGGGAATATAAAGCCTGAAAGCAATATCGTCGGCAACAAGAGCGCTACAAAAGAGATCATCATGGCAGTCAGCTGTGTTTTCACCAGTGTAGAGATCAGTATTCCCAGTGAAAGGGCCATCACAATAAAGAGAAGGGTTTCAAACATCAGCAATGCGATGCTGCCATGGAATGGCATTCCAAATACGAAGAATGCCAGCAGTAAGATTGTTACGGCATTGATAAACGACAGGACGACATAGGGCACCACTTTACCAATAACGATCTGAATAGGTTTAAGTGGAGAAACCAGCAATACCTCCATGGTGCCCAGTTCTTTTTCCCGGGCAATGGAGATCGAGGTCATCATGGCCGATACCAGCATCAAAATCACGGTGATCACACCCGGAACAAACATAAAAACGCTTTTTAGTTCGGGATTGAACAGCATTTTGTATTCCGTATTGATCCTGATCGGCAAGCTTGCCATACCCAGCTTTTCGATCATAAAATTCTGGATAATGCCCCGGGTATAATTTGTAAGCAGATTGGCCGTATTGGGATCTGATGCATCTGCGATGATATGTATCGCCGCATCCTTTTCCTTTTCCATTCTTTTTGAAAAATTATCCCCAATGATGATGACCTCTTTGATATGGCCGGCCCTGAAAGCAGTTTCTATCTGGCTTTCATCCGTCAGGTTCTCGTTGAGAAGAAAATATTCGGAGGAAATGATCTTATTGCTCAGTTCCAGGCTCAGCTGG